>JAFULM010000022.1 GCA_017483185.1 Prevotella sp.
ATGCTGAATCTCTTAACTCTAAGTTGAAAGGCTTTAGAGCACAACTACGCGGTGTGCAGGATTTACCTTTCTTTATGTTCAGAGCGTCCATAATCTTTGGATAACATGATTATATTGCCACGGACTTATGCAACTGTGCCTGATTATCAGTGCGTTGTTTTGAATGGAAACTGACAAGAACAAGTTAATATCCGGATAGGATTGTCTTTTTGTCATTTTTCTTTTATTATTTTTTTATACAATTAGGTAGAAAAAAGACTATTGTTTTGCAGACATGAAATAAAATTGTATCTTTGCATGATGAATATTTAAAGTTCGCGACCGTGTTGATAATAGCACGAGCAGAGTGTCGTCATAGTCATAAGACATTGTTGCTGGTCAATGAATGTATGCAGATGTGGCGCGTGACGATGTGTAATTGAAGTGCCAATCCATTTTGGTACATGTATAAATAAGAAATATAATAAGCCAAATTAGAACAGAATGAATACGAATGCTAAGACGAGCAACTTGATAAAGACCATTGTTATAATTTGTGATTTTTTGGTTCTGAACGTATTGTTGTATGTCTATCTTCATTTTAAGTGGAGACTCTTTGGCTTCACTGTAGGTGGAGGTGATAGCATTTTTCTACTCACGGCCAATTTGGGAATGTTGTTTGCGCAGTATTTTTTCTCAACGATTGTTCACGAGCGCCGTTCCACTTCGGAACAAATACTACGACAGGTGACGTTGCTTGTGTTGTTGTTTGGCATCATAACGTATGTACTGCAGATATTGATGTCGCAGTACAAAGGCTTTTCTCTACCCAATTTCAATTTCATGGTAGGTTTGACAGCTGCTGTTTATATCGGTATGTTGCTGTCACGCTATTATGAACGCTGGATGATAAAGCGTTATCGCATGATGGGACGCAATCGACGTGATGTCATTTTCATTGGTTCGGACCCGCAGATGGTTGCCGCTTACAGATTTCTTGAGAGTAACCAATACATGGGTTACCATGTGAAAGGATATTATTCGGATGTCCGACTGGACGAATGTCCCGAGGGCTTGAATTATTGTGGAACAATTGCTGATATAGATCAGCTTATCAGTCAACCCAATACACCGGTCATTGCGGATGAGATCTATTGCAGTCTGCCGGTGGCAGAGCAGGAAAAGATACGTCGTATTATGCGCTATTGTAACAATAATGTGGTGCATTTTTATTATATACCGTCGTTCTCCCATATATTCGGTCACACCGTTAAGTTTGAGAATTTGGGCGATACAATTGTATTCACCAATTACGAGGAGCCTCTTACTAATCTGACAAACCGTTTCATTAAGCGTACTTTTGATATTTTGATATCATTCTGCGTTCTTGTCTGTCTGCTCCCGTTTATTCCCATTATAGCTCTTATTATTAAGTTGCAAAGCCCCGGTCCCATATTCTTCAAACAGTTGCGAACCGGTTTGAGCGGCCGCGAATTCAAGTGCTATAAGTTTCGTTCGATGCATGTCAATAAGGATGCGGACCTTGTGCAGGCTACAGAGCATGACCCGAGAAAGTTTGCTTTTGGTGATTTCATGCGCAAATCAAATATCGACGAGCTGCCCCAATTCTTTAATGTGTTCATCGGCGACATGAGCGTTGTCGGTCCGCGTCCGCACATGCTTCATCATACGGAGGTCTATCGTGAGCTGATTGACAAGTACATGGTGCGTCATTTTGTGAAGCCCGGCATTACGGGATGGGCTCAGGTGACAGGTTTCCGCGGAGAGACGAAAGAACTTTGGCAGATGGAAGGGCGTGTGCAACGTGACATTTGGTATATCGAGAACTGGAGTATATGGCTTGATATGCGTATCATAGGCAAGACTGCTTTACAGATACTCGTGCATGACAAGAATGCTTATTGAGTCTTATTCTGCTTTGAGGCAGACTTCACAATAGAATACATAAACAATAAAAGCTCGGAAACCACATCGTTTCCGAGCTTTTATTGTTTCTTAAAGGGCGGCCTGAATACCTTTCGCGGATATTTGTCAGTGTTGTCCTCTAACCCCAATTATGTACCCCTTTTAGCCGGATTGTGCGGCAAAAGAGCTTAAATATATTGTCTTAAAGCTGCCAACAACTCGTTGTTTTCAGATCTTGTGCCGATTGTTATGCGGAGACAATTACGGCAGAGGGTTATGCGGGTCCGGTTGCGCACGATTATTCCGCGTTCCACGAGATAGTCATAGATGGCCTGTGCGTCTGTCATTCGTGCAAGAAAGAAGTTTGCGTCGCTCGGGAAAACCTCTTTGCATATCGGCAGAAGCCTGAAAGCATCACACATCCGGCTACGTTCTCCCAGCAACATCCGCACCCACTTGTCCACGTCAAACGGATCCTTCATAATCTCGAGGGCTTTCTGTTGCGTGAGCAGATTGACGTTGTATGGATACTTCACTTTGTTGAAAACGCTGATGATATCCTTCTGTGCGAATGCCATGCCGAGTCGGATGGCGGCACATCCCCACGCCTTGCTCATGGTGTTGAGCACAATCAAGTTGGGATGATTGTCGATATCGTGGCGGAATGACTTCTGTTTGGCGAAGTCGCTGTAAGCCTCGTCGATGATGACGATACCGTCGAACTCCTCCAAAATCTTCATCATTTCGTCTCTGTCGAGGCTGTTTCCCGTCGGATTGTTTGGGCTGCAGAGCCATACTATCTTCGTCTTTTCGTCGCAGGCTGCCAATATCTTGTCCGCTTCCAGCTGAAAACGTTCGTTGAGCAATACCGGACGATATTCCACATCATTGATGTCGGCGCACACCTTATACATTCCGTAGGTCGGTTCGATGGCGACGACATTGTCGATGCCCGGTCGTGTGAAGCACCGATAGGGGAGGTCGATGGCCTCATCGCTGCCGTTGCCGAGGAATATGTTTTCAACAGCGACACCCTTAACCTTTGATATTGCGGCTTTCAGTTCCGTCTGCAACGGGTCCGGATAGCGGTTGTAAGGTGCGTTATACGGACTTTCGTTGGCGTCGAGAAAGACGCGGGCGACACGTCCGCTGTATTCATTCCGGGCGCTACTGTATGGTGCGAGGTCCCTTATGTTAGGCCTGAGCAATTCTTCCAAACTCTTCATAACTTCCAATTTGTTTGCTTTAAACTGTTGACCCGGACAGTCATCGCATTCTTGTGGGCGTCAAGAGACTCCGCTGCCGCCATTCTTTCGACGGCCGGTCCGATGTTGCGGACACCCTCCGGAGTGAGATGCTGAAACGTAATCTTACGGCAATAGCTGTCCAGATTGACACCGCTGTAAGCCGTAGCATATCCGTGTGTAGGCAATGTGTGGTTCGTTCCGCTGGCATAGTCGCCTGCACTCTCGCATGCATATCTGCCGAGGAACACGCTTCCGGCGTTCACCACCTTTTCCGCCAGAGCCTCGTAGTCATCCGTCTGCAGTATGAGGTGCTCCGGGGCGTAGACATTACTCAGGTCCATAGCCTCCTGCTTGTTCGCCACGACGATTAATTTACTGTTTTCCAACGCTTTGACGGCGATTTTCTTGCGTGGCAGTTCATTGAGCTGGCGCTCCACTTCTGCCGTTACGAGCTCAACCATTCGCTCACTCGTCGTGATCATTATCACCTGTGAGTCCGTCCCATGTTCGGCTTGTGACAACAGGTCGGCGGCCACAAACGTCGCATCGGCCGTGTCGTCGGCAATCATGCACACCTCCGACGGACCTGCCGGCATGTCGATAGCCACGTCGTGGAGACTCACCTGTTGTTTGGCCGCCATGACATATTGATTGCCGGGGCCGAATATCTTGAATACCTTAGGCACCGTCTCCGTTCCGTATGCCATAGCGCCGATGGCCTGAACACCGCCGGCCTTGAAGATGCGGCTCACCCCGGCCACCCGTGCTGCCGCGAGTATGGCCGGATGGACATGGCCGTTGCGGTCGGGTGGGGTACAGAGCACGATATCCCGACACCCTGCAATCCGTGCCGGAGTGGCAAGCATGAGTACCGTGCTGAACAGCGGAGCCGTACCTCCGGGGATGTATAGCCCCACGCTTTCTATCGCCACGCTCTTCTGCCAGCATGTCACGCCGGGGCGGGTTTCCACTTTCCGGCCCTCAAACCGTTGTGACTCATGAAACGTCCTGATGTTGTCGTGGGCCATGATGATGGCCTCTTTCAGGTCGTTGCCAACCGTTCGCCATGCTTCGTCAATCTCTTCGGCCGTCACTTCGAGCCTGTCGAGCACAGCGTGGTCAAACCGCTCTTCACACTCCATCACGGCCTTGTCCCCCCGCTGTCTGACGTCAGCCAAAATCTCGGCCACGGTGTCGTTCAATCGGGATACATCGAGCCTCGGGCGTTCCACGAGTTTCGCCCACGTCTTGCGTTCGGGGTATATTATGATATTCATGTCTTGGTCTTCTTTAATACATATTTATAATATCATCTTTTCGATGGGAGTCACCAATATACCCTGTGCCCCCATTTCCTTCAGTTTTCCGATGATATCCCAGAAGCGTTTCTGATCAAGCACCGTGTGAACCGAGCACCACTCCTCGTCCGCCAACGGGATGACCGTCGGACTCTTCAGCCCCGGCAGCACGTCGATGATCTCCTTCAACCGTGCCTTGGGCGCGTTCATGCGCACGTACTTCTTGTCTTCCGCACTGCGTACGGCTTCAAAGCGGAACAACATTTCCTGCAGGATCTGCTTCTTCTCATCACTCATCTGCTTGTTGCCGATGAGCAGGGCCTCGCTCTGCATGACGACTTCCACCTCGCGCAGATTGTTGCTCACCAGTGTGGAGCCGCTGCTGACGATGTCGAAGATTCCGTCGGCCAGTCCGATGCCCGGAGAAATCTCGACGCTGCCCGTGATGACGTGTATGTCGGCGCTGATGCCCTTCTCGTCCATGTAATGTCGCAGTATTCCGGGGTAGGACGTGGCAATCTTCTTGCCGTTAAACCACTCAGGACCCGTATATCGGATGTCCTTTGGTATGGCCAGAGACAGTCGGCATCGGCTGAAGCCGAGTCGGGAGACAATCTCCGCGTCTTCGCCACGCTCCACAAACTCATTCTCGCCAACCACGCCGATGTCTGCCACTCCGCCTGCCACGCTCTGAGGTATGTCGTCGTCGCGGAGATAGAGGATTTCGATAGGGAAGTTTGGTGATTGCACCAACAGGGTGCGTTTGCCGGCATTGATTTTGATGTCAGCTTCGGCGAGAAGATTCATTGTGTCGTCAAAGAGGCGACCTTTGGATTGTACTGCAATTCGTAACATTTTTCTATTGTTATGTAAAAATACGATGCAAAATTACGGAAAAATATGCTATTATACAAGATTTTGACTACTTTTGCATGCAAATTGAAAGCGTTTTGGATACAAAAGGAATATTAATTGTATATATAAAGCAAATTCGCCTTACGACCATCCTTTGCCCCTTATTGTTGGCAGCCGTGGTGGTTGTCTTCACATCGTGTTCCCACCGCAAGGCCGCAGACGCCACGATGCCGTGGGGTGAGGTCTCCGACACGGTCTCTTCGGCCGGTGGCTTCGACCTCGACCGCATCCAGTCCGGCGGCGAACTCATCATGCTCACGCTCAGCGGGCCTGACACCTATTATGACTACCACGGGCGTCAGTCCGGCACCCACTACATGCTTTGTCAGCGTTTTGCCGATATGCTCGGCGTGAGTCTGCGCGTCGACGTGTGCCGTGATACGGTCGAGATGCTCCGCAAACTGGCTGCAGGCGACGCCGACGTCATAGCCTGTCCGCTGCCGAAGAATCTGCATGTTCCGTCTACTGTCGATACGTCAGCCATTCGGCTCATCTATTGCGGTGCCACGACAGACTCCCTGCGTCGTCAGTGGGTCGTCAGCGCCGACAAACCGCTTTTGGCAGAGGCTCTTGACGACTGGTACCGCCCCGAGATGCTCGCCGAAGTGCGTCGTGAAGAGGCCCGTTCGATGGGAAACGGACATGTCCGTCGTCACGTCCACGCCCCCATGCTCGACCGTAAGGCCGGTGTCATTTCCCGCTATGACGGCTTCTTCAAGACCCATTGTCAGTCCATACGTTGGGACTGGAGACTCATGGCGGCACAGTGTTACCAAGAGTCCACGTTCGACCCCAATGCCCGTTCGTGGGCCGGTGCTTGCGGACTGATGCAGATCATGCCGTCCACGGCCGACCATCTTCACCTGCCGATGTCCCGCATCTATGACCCGGAGAGCAATATCGCGGCGGCCGCGCGTTTCATAGGCGAACTCGAGAACATGTTCAGGGACATCCCCGATCGAAGCGAGCGCATCCGTTTTGTGCTTGCCTGCTACAACGGCGGTCCTCTCCACATACGTGATGCGATGGCGTTGGCAGCGCGTGACGGCCGTGACCATCATCGTTGGAGTGACGTGTCGGAGTATGTCCTGAAACTCAGCGACCCGCGCTATTACAACGATCCGCTTGTCAGACATGGCTATATGCGTGGTGCGGAAACTGTCGATTATGTCGCGCGCATTTGTCGTCGTTGGCAGTCATACGAAGGCGTGAAAGGCGGGCACGCCGGATTTTCCGTCATGTCGCCGCGCAAGGCCAAGCATCGCAAGAAGAAGTATCAGATATAAAGAAATATTATTTTACAAATTCCTGTTCTCCCAAATCTCCGTTTTGGGCCGTTTCCCATACCACTAAGGCCCTCTTTGGTCGTTCTCGTCTCAGTTTCGTATGCAAAAAAATGACGGTAGCGAGGCGGTTTGCGACCAAGGAGGGCCTTACGGCTTTTCGGAAACAAAGATTTCTTTCAGTTTTTGCTTGTCGTTTTATCACGAAAAAGAGACTATTTCTGAGCAACGGGGCCCTTATTGCTCTGCAACGGCATGCTTGTTGGAGTGCAACGGGGCGCTCATTGCAATGCAATAGCAGCCCCGTTGCAGAGCAATAAGGGCCTTACGGAGCCCCACCCCGGCCCTCCCCAAGGGGAGGGAGAACTGCCGCCGTTCATAAACGGTTGAGAATGAGTAAATTGCGAAAACGCTGGTTTTTTCATCGAAAAACAGCTCCGATTTTGACCTTCGCAGGATTTGAAAATTTGGGAGCATGTCGGGAAAATTTTGAAAAGTGCCTCTAAAAAACGGCGTTAAATTCGGAATTTTTAGGACAAAAGCGCGTTCTCTCTTTAATAGAACGCGGAGGACTCTTTTCGCCGTAAACCGATAGACTTATTTTCGATTTCCAAGACCGCCAGAAAACATTGAAAGTGATTGAAACGCTGTGTGAAGCGCATAGAGAGTTAAGTTTGGAACAAAAAGTTAACTCAATTGTTACTTACTGTTCCAAAATTGACTTCATCCATCTGCATGAACGGGCGTTACAATTCAATCAGGAAGACATTACCAAAGAGTCTTTCATGGTAAAACTCAACGATAGACTATCAACTGCGGACATTAATCAGGTGAAAGCTGATGTGCTACCGTTTGTACGCAATCCTAAGGAACTTGATATTTGGTCTAATGACTATTTTCTACAGTTGGCCCAGTTGATGAGGTTTGAATAAATAGGGTTAAACTGCTTGTAGGATAGCCTTCTTTTCCCGAAATAAAGTCATTTTCTTTATTCCGTCGGAGATAATCTCGTGTTTTTGTTGTACTTTTGCACATAAAATATTGTAATATGGGAATTTTCGGCTTTTTTAATAAGAAAAAGAAAGAAACGCTTGACAAGGGGTTGGAGAAGACCAAGGTCAGTGTGTTTGACAAATTGGCTCGTGCCGTGGCAGGTAAGTCGAAGGTCGATGACGATGTGCTCGATAATCTGGAGGAAGTGCTTATCACCAGCGATGTTGGTGTGGACACTACGTTGAAGATAATCAATCGCATAGAGGAGCGTGTCGCACGCGACAAATATGTGAGTACGGCTGAACTGAACGGCATACTCTGTGACGAGATAGCCTCGTTGCTCGCGGAGAACGACGGAGACGACAATGATAATTGGGATCTGCCGTCAGACCATAAACCATACGTCATCCTCATTGTCGGAGTCAATGGGGTGGGCAAGACGACCACCATTGGCAAATTGGCCTATCAGTTTAAGAAAGCAGGAAAGAAAGTATATCTTGGAGCAGCCGACACGTTCCGTGCAGCAGCCGTGGAACAGCTTTGTATTTGGGGCGAGCGCGTAGGTGTGCCTGTCATCAAACAGCAGATGGGTAGTGATCCGGCGTCGGTGGCATTTGACACACTGAGCAGTGCTAAGGCGAATGGTGCGGATGTGGTCATTATCGACACCGCCGGGCGTTTGCACAACAAGGTCGGACTGATGAATGAATTGAAGAAGATTAAGGACGTCATGAAGAAGGTTTTGCCGGAAGCTCCCGACGAGGTTATGCTCGTGCTTGACGGAAGTACAGGGCAGAACGCTTTTGAGCAAGCGAAGCAGTTTGCAGCCGTAACACAAATCACGTCATTGGCCATAACCAAACTTGACGGAACGGCAAAAGGCGGCGTGGTTATCGGAATCAGCGATCAGCTGAAAGTGCCCGTCAAATATATCGGACTGGGCGAAGGTATGGAAGACCTTCAACTGTTCAACAAACGCCAGTTCGTTGACTCTCTGTTCAATAAAAATAACTGATACCGGATTTAAGTGAAGAAGAATACGATAGACATCATAACGATGGGATGCTCAAAGAATCTCGTGGACAGTGAGAAACTTATGAGCCGTCTGGAGGATTGTGGTTACCATTGTGTGCATGACAGCCACAATCCGCAGGGTGAGATAGCCGTGATAAACACTTGCGGGTTTATCGAGGACGCCAAACAGGAGAGCATTGACACCATACTCGAATTTGCACAGGCAAAGGACGAGGGACGGCTGAAGCGCCTCTACGTAATGGGATGTCTTTCACAACGTTATATGAAGGAACTTGAAGTTGAGATTCCGCAGGTTGATAAATATTACGGGAAGTTTGACTATCGTCAGCTGATTGCCGATTTGGGGCATGCGGACATGGCTTCTTGTGATGGTCGTCGCCGCATAACGACACCACGTCATTATGCCTATATAAAAATCAGTGAGGGCTGTGACCGTCATTGTGCCTACTGCGCTATTCCCATCATGACCGGTGGACATGTGAGCCGGCCGATGGATGAGATTCTGGACGAGGTGAGACAGCTCGTCGCTGACGGGACTAAGGAGTTTCAAATCATAGCCCAAGAACTGACTTACTACGGTGTGGACATAGACGGACATCAGCATATCGCAGAATTGGTAGAGCGTATGGCCGACATTCCGGGAGTGAAATGGATAAGATTGCATTATGCTTATCCGGCACATTTCCCTTGGAAATTGCTTGACGTGATACGTGAGAAATCGAACGTATGCAAGTATCTGGATATCGCTTTGCAACATATCTCTGACAATATGTTGTCGAAAATGAAGCGCAATGTCACTAAAGCTGAAACATACGCATTGATTGAGCGTATGCGTCGTGAGGTGCCGGGTATTCATCTGCGCACGACGCTTATGGTGGGATTTCCGGGCGAGACGGACGAGGATTTTGAGGAATTGATGGCTTTTGTGCGTGAGGCACGTTTCGAACGTATGGGAGCTTTCGCTTATTCTGAAGAAGACGACACGTATTCGGCAATCAACTATGAAGATGATGTCTCGGTTGACATCAAAAACGAACGTCTCGATCGGCTGATGGCTTTGCAACAGGAAATCAGTGCTGAGATAGAGGCTGCAAAGGTTGGACAAGTCTTGAAGGTCATAATCGACCGTAAAGAGGGAGATTATTATATAGGACGAACAGAATTTAGTTCACCGGAAGTCGATCCGGAGGTGCTCATTCCGGCAGAGGAGAAACGTCTGCAAGTAGGACGGTTCTATGATGTGAAGATAACGGATTCGGAGGAGTTTGACCTTTATGGGACAACAATAACAGAATAATAGGGGGGGGAGGAGAAGATGAACAATAAAGAATTTGTCGCCGAACTGGCACAGCGTACCGGCTACGGACAGGCGGACACCCAGAAGATGCTCACCAACGTGATAAATGCGATGAGCGACGGTTTTCAAGATGGTGATACTGTGGCTATCCCTAATTTCGGAACGTTTGAGGTGAAGAAGAAGATGGAGCGCATCATGGTCAATCCGGCCACACAACAGCGTATGCTCGTGCCACCGAAATTGGTGCTCGGATTCAAACCGAATGTGGCATGGAAGGAAAAACTAAAGACAGGCAGATCTTGACTATGAATAGACTATCCATATATGAACTGGCGCAGGTGCTGGTAGAGAAGAACGGGCTCGACCGACGTGATGCCGAAGACTTTGTCGCTGCCATATTCAATATAGTGCAACGAGGATTGGAACGCGACAGCGTGGTAAAAATCAAGGGTCTCGGAACGTTCAAGATTATCGGCGTAGAAGCGCGTGAGAGTGTCAATGTCAATACCGGAGAGCGTGTTGTTATCGAAAGTCATGAGAAGGTTACGTTTGCTCCGGACGCGATAATGAAGGAGTTGGTCAACAAACCTTTTTCTCAGTTTGAGACAGTTGTGATAAATGAAGGCGTCGAATTTGATGATATGCGCGGCGGTGATATCGCTGCAGAGACAGACGCGGTGGCAGCAGAGGGTGTGGCCGACATGACAAGTAAAAAGGATGAGGCTCCTTCTTCGGATAATTGCCCGCCACTTATAGAAACTGCTTTAGATGATATAAAGAAAGCCGTTGAAAATATGGGCGTTAGAGACGTCCATGCTGATGGTATTTCTGTGAAGGAGGAGGCGCAAGAAGAGCTTGCGGATATCCCGGGAAATGCTACCGACGATGTTCGTATGGCAATCGTGGACGACGTTGAGGACGTACAGGAAGAAACGATTGCTATGGCGGATAAAAATGTTTCCTCGCCGGCAGTTTCTTTAGAGGGCGGTGTCGTATCCGATGGTAATGCTAATATAGTGACTGATGAAGTCGAAGGGCATAATACTCATGATGGCGGAAAACCGATAGAATGTGCTAATGAAGAGCTGGATGATGTTGCTGCAGAAGTGGAGCAAAAAGATCAACCGTTCGTTGGGGCTCCCGGGGGTACAACATCCGTTTCTGTGACGGAACATGTATCCTCGAATCAAACCTCGAATTCGTCAGTGGAGGATGCTGTTTCTTCAATATCCTCATCTGCTGCTACTCCGGCTGACTATGTCGTTGAAGAGGAGAACTTGAAGCCGGAGAGAAGCCGCAGATGGATCTGGGCACTTTGTGTGTTTATAGTCATTCTCGTTCCTGCTGCATTTTTTGGTGGTTATTTCTTTGCCATGCGAACCTTACCGATGAATGGAGCGGCGTCCGCCGAACTGGATAGTGCCGTTGCCGTTAAGCCGGTGGTTGTACGTCAAGACGTTGCCACAAGCCAGGATACGCTTACGGTAGAACATGATTCTTTGGATATGGAACGTCATGCTACAGTCGAACAAACAGAAAGTGTGAAGTCAAATGATCTTCCTGAAGTTGTTGCAAAGGAGCAGTCGTCTGCAGATAAAGCTCCAAAGACTGTCCGTGAGGCAGGATGTGTGGCATCAACGGAGGAGGATGTAGTAGACTATCGGAAATATGAAAAGATGGACGCTCGGGTCCGTACTGGAGCTTATCGCATCATCGGAACATCCGAGGTAAAAACAGTGAGGGCAGGTGAGACACTTGAGCGCATATCGAGAAGAACACTCGGAGAAGGAATGGAGTGTTACATCGAAGTCTATAATGGTCTGGAAAGTGATGCAAAACTGAAAGAAGGGCAAAAAATAAAGATTCCGAAACTGGTTCTGAAGAAAGCTGCAGCACGCAAATAACCAATATCGGAGGATCTTATTTTAGAATATTACGTCCGCATGGATTTGTCATAGAGACCACGGAAAGTGGGCATGGCTCCATGCGGGCGTTGTCGTCTGATATTAGTTATGCTGTTTTGATATCGTATAGCCGTTGACTGATAGTCGTTTTGCGAAGATGAAGGCGTAATCACAAAAGTTTCTTAAAATATAAGTATCGTATTGGTTTTTTAATATTATTTAGATTGATATTTTCACTTTTCATTTATTAAATGACTATTTTTGCGCCTAATTTAGAACATGATTAACGACTAAAAGAACATTTTATGGCAGAAGCTATTGATATTCGGGAACTTAACATACGAATAGAACAGCAGAGTTCGTTCGTGACAAATCTTATTGCGGGAATGGACCGGGTGATTGTAGGACAGAAGCACCTGGTGGAGTCATTGCTGATAGGAATGCTCAGCGACGGACATATATTGCTTGAAGGCGTGCCGGGATTGGCAAAGACGTTAGCGATAAAAACGCTCTCACAACTTGTTGATGCAGACTATAGTCGTGTGCAGTTTACTCCGGATTTGCTTCCGGCGGATGTCATCGGAACAATGATATACTCTCAGAAGGACGAGAAATTTCAGGTGAAAAAAGGTCCGGTGTTTGCCAATTTTGTGTTGGCGGACGAAATTAACCGTGCCCCGGCAAAAGTGCAGAGCGCTCTGTTGGAAGCCATGCAGGAGAAGCAGGTGACCATCGGTGGTGAGACATTCCAATTGCCGAATCCGTTTCTCGTGATGGCTACGCAGAACCCGATAGAGCAGGAGGGAACTTATCCTCTTCCTGAGGCGCAAGTGGACCGTTTTATGCTGAAAGTTGTTATCGACTATCCAACGCTTGAGGAGGAAAAGCTGATTATTCGTGGCAATCTGGGAGGAAATGCACCGGAGGTGCGCCCTGTGACAACGTCGGATGAGATACTCAAGGCGCGTTCTGTGGTACGTGAGGTTTATATCGACGAGAAGATTGAGCAATATATCGCAGACATAGTTTTCGCTACACGCTATCCTGACCGTTATGGCTTGAAAGATATGAAAAACTATATCTCATTCGGTGGCAGTCCGCGTGCAAGTATCAATTTGGCAAAAGCTTCACGTGCATACGCATTTATCAAACGCCGCGGATATGTGGTGCCGGAGGATGTACGTGCCGTGGCTCATGATGTGCTTCGTCATCGTATAGGTATGACATATGAGGCTGAGGCAAGTAATATAACAAGTGAAGAAATCGTAAGCAAGATAATAAATAAGGTAGAAGTGCCCTGATGGATGCCCAGGAAATCATAAAGAAAGTACGGACTGTCGAGATAAAGACCCGGCGGCTGAGTGCCAATATCTTTGCTGGTCAGTATCATTCGGCTTTCAAGGGCAGAGGTATGGCCTTTAGCGAGGTACGCGAGTATCAATATGGTGATGACGTGCGTGACATCGACTGGAATGTCACTGCACGTTTTCATCGTCCCTATATCAAGGTTTTTGAAGAGGAACGCGAACTCACTGTGATGTTGCTCATTGACGTCAGTGGCTCGCTTGACTTTGGTACACAGCATCAGATGAAATCTGACATGGTCACGGAGATTGCGGCTACGCTTGCGTTCAGTGCCATTCAGAACAATGACAAAATCGGTGTAATCTTCTTTACAGACAAGATTGAGAAGTATATACCGCCGAAGAAAGGCCGCAAACACATATTATATATAATACGTGAGATGCTCGATTTTCATCCCGAAAGCAAACTTACGGACATGGTTGTTCCGTTGGAGTTTCTTTCGCATGTCATGAAACGGCGTTGCACGGCTTTTGTGCTTAGTGATTTTTACGTACAGGCAGATTTTTCCCAAGCATTGACGATATGCAATCGCAAGCATGATGTTGTGGCCATTCAAGTGTACGACAAGAGAGCAAAGGAACTGCCGGATGTGGGATTGATGAAGGTCGTGGATGCCGAGACCGGTTCGGAAATGTATATAGATACCGGCAGCAAGAAGTTGAGACAGGCGCACAAGTTGTATTGGACGAATCGTCAGGCTGTTCTGAACGAGACGTTTAACAAAAGCAATGTGGACAATGTGAGTATAGCGACGGATGAAGACTATGTGAAATCGCTGCTTGGATTGTTCAAACAGAGAAGTTAGAGAATGAGGAAAATATTATTCTTTATTATAATATTGGTAGCATGCTTGCAGGCAACTGCAAAAGTGTCAGTGGAAGCCCGCATTGACTCGATGGCCATATTCATGGGGCAACAGGTCAATGTCACGGTTTCGGTTATGGCTGATGCTAATGCCAAAGTAACGTTTCCGCGTTTTGAATCGCGTCAGATGATTACTCCCGGAGTGGAAGTGCTTGGCATGGAGGAAAAACCGAATGAGGAAAAAGATGAAAATACTGTCAGTTTTCAGAGGGTTTATAGATTGACGTCGTTTGACGAAAAGTTGTATTATCTGCCTCCGTTTTCCGTAAATGTAGATGGTAAGGAGTATAAGACAAAAAGCCTTGCTTTGAAAGTGGTCGGTGTCGATGTTGATACGACAAATGTTGATTCTTTCTTCGGCCCCAAAGATGTGCAGGATAATCCTTTTCAGTGGAGCGATTGGAAACTTGTCTTTTGGTTGAGTTTTGTTCTACTCCTGCTCGTGGCGGTAAGTTATTATTTCTATTTGTGCCTACGTGACAATAAGCCGATAAAAATCAGTATCAAGGTCGTGAAAAAGTTGTTACCACATCAAAAAGCCATGAAAGCCATAGAGGAAATAAAGGCAGGAAAGATGGTGACATCGGAAAATCAAAAAGAGTATTATACACGCCTGACGGAAGCATTGCGCAAATATATACAAGAGAGATATGGTTTCAATGCGATGGAGATGACCAGTAGTGAGATTATTGAACGGCTTACGGCTTCTCCGGACGCAACGGCACTTGATGAATTGCGAACGTTGTTTCAGACTGCAGATCTTGTGAAGTTTGCCAAGTATTCGACGCTTATTAATGAGAATGATATGAATCTCGTCAATGCTGTTGAATTTATAAACTCGACGAAAATAGAAAATGTCCCAGTCGAAAGCATTGTCAAACCAGAACTTTCCGAAGGGGAAAAACAGACGAAAAAAATGCGCCGCAGTTTGATAACTGCGCTGGTTATTGTTACGATGGCTGGTGTGTCCATATTGGCGTATGTGATATATAGTATCGTAAAGCTGTTGTATTGATATGGTATGAAACGGCAGTGTCCGTTTTACCCCTGTTGGATGACATTATTTAAATAAAAAGAGACTTAAGCGAAGATGGAATTTGCTAACAAAGAATATCTGTTTCTGCTATTGCTTATCATACCATACTTGTTATGGTATGTGATGTACAGGAAAAAGAGCGAGCCTACAATGCGCATGAGCAATACGCTCGCCTATAGATACGCATCAAAAAGTTGGAAGGTACTGTTGATGCCTTCACAGATGATATTACGTATCATCGCTTTTGTATTTGTTGTGTTAGCACTGGCTAGACCGCAGACACAGAATTCATGGAAAGACAAGTGGGTTGAGGGCATTGATATTATGCTAGCAATGGACGTCTCGACCAGTATGTTGGCTGAGGACCTGAAGCCGAATAGGATAGAGGCTGCAAAGCAAGTCGCTTCTGAATTTATTGCAGGTCGTCCCAATGACAATATCGGTTTGACCATATTTGCGGGCGAAGCTTTTACCCAATGCCCTATGACGGTAGACCATGCGTCTTTGCTAAATCTCCTGCAAAACGTGCGTACAGATATCGCGGCCCGTGGACTTATCCAAGACGGTACGGCTATCGGTATGGGACTTGCCAACGCTGTTAGTCGATTGAAGGATTCAAAGGCAAAGAGCAAGGTTGTTATCCTCCTTACGGATGGAAGCAACAATATGGGAGATTTGTCTCCAATGACATCGGCTGAGATAGCCAAGAGCTTGGGGATTCGTGTTTATACGGTGGCTGTTGGTACGAACAAGTCTGCCCCTTATCCGATGCAGGTTGGAGGTCGTGTGCAATATGTCAACATGCCGGTGGAGGTAGACACTAAGACTTTGAATGAAATAGCTGCTGCAACGGATGGCACTTCTTATCGTGCGACAAACAACTCGGAGTTGAAGAATATCTATAAGGAGATAGATAAACTTGAGAAAACGAAGTTTAATAGCAAGAAGTACAGCAAAAAGTATGATGTGTTTCAGCCTTTTGTGTTGGTCGCATTTATTGCATTGCTGATAGAAGTTCTGTTAAGAATAACCATATTCAGGAAACTACCATAAGAAATAACCATGTTCAGATTTGAAGACCCAAAATACTTGTATCTACTGGCGGTAATCCCCATGTTGATACTTATATACTTTTTCATGTTGCGTAGCCAGAGGAAACGATTATTGAAATTTGGTGATTTTGATCTTGTCAAGAGGTTGATGCCGGATGTTTCTCGATGGCGTCCGCAAACAAAGTTTTGGATATTGTTGACAGCGTTGTCCTTGCTTATTGTAATGTTCGCACGTCCACAGATGGGAACGAAAATAACCAATGAAAAACGTGTCGGTATAGAGACCATTATAGCGGTGGATATAAGTAACTCCATGCGAGCTGAAGATGTGCTGCCGAGCCGTTTGGAGCGTAGTAAGATGATGGTTGAGAACCTTGTGGATAATTTTACAGACGATAAGATTGGATTGATCGTTTTCGCCGGAGATGCTTTTGTTCAACTTCCGATAACGAGCGATTATGTTTCGGCAAAGATGTTTCTCGGCAATATAGATCCATCGATGATGGATATGCAAGGTACTGATATCGCGTCGGCTATAAAGATGGCTTCTAATAGTTTCACCCAACAGGATGGAGTGGGAAAGGCCATAATCATCATAACGGATGGAGAGAGCCACGAAGGCGGAGCCGTAGAAGCTGCAGCGGCGGCCAAGAAAAAAGGTATGCATGTCTTTGTCCTCGGGATAGGTTCGACACAAGGTGCACCAATCCCGCTACCTGGCACAAATAGCTACATGACAGATAATACTGGTAACACTGTTGTTTCTGTGCTTAATGAGAATATGTGCCGTGAGATTGCAGCAGCCGGAGGTGGTGCTTATATTCATGTCGATAATAATAGTAACGCCCAAAAGCAACTTCGTGTAGAATTAGATAAACTGTCAAAGACGGAGATTGAAAGCAGTATTTATAGTGACTATGATGAGCAATTTCAGGCATTGGGCATTATCATCTTATTGTTGTTGATTATTGAGATTTGCATACTTGAACGCAAAAATCCGTTATTGAAGAACATAACATTGTTTGGTGGTACTCGCAAAACACTGTTGCTGCTTTTTGCGATTATGATTGCCACTGTTGCCGGCGCACAGACAGATCGTCAACACATTCGTTACGGAAACAAACAATATCGTTCCGAAAAGTATGCGGAGTCGGAAGTCGAATATAGGAAGGCTCTGGATAGGAATTCCGGAAACACACAAGCTATTTACAATTTAGGTAATGCTCTTATGGCTCAAGGCAAGGATTCTGCAGCGATAGTTCAGTTTGAGGCCGTAGCAAAACAAGAAACCAATCCTTTTCGTAAGTCAAAGGCATACCATAATATCGGATATATCTGTCAACAGAAAAAACTTTATGGTGATGCAATAGAGGCTTACAAAGAGTCTCTTAGGCTCAATCCAAATGATAACGAGACACGCTATAATCTCGCTTTGTGTAAGCGCCAGAAGCAGAAGCAAGATCAGCAGAATAAGCAAAACCAGCAAAATCAAAATCAAGATAAAAAGAACGATAAGGACAACGAGAATAAAAAATCAGATAAGGACAAGCAAAAACAGAATCAGCCCAAGTCTCAAGATAAGGACAAGATGAGCAAGGAGAATGCGGAACAACTCCTCAATGCTGCCATGCAACAGGAGAAAGACACTCAACGTCGAATGAAAGAGGTACAGCAACAACCGAGTAATCGAAGGTTACAGAAAAATTGGTGATATGAAGAGAGTATATATAGTATTTATATTATGCGCAGTAACACTTGCCTCGTTGGCGCAGAAGTTTGTTGCGGAAGCACCTTCACAGGTCACCATCGGTGAGCAGTTTCGTCTTACTTATACGGTAAATACTCAGGATGCGAGCGGTTTTCATGTTGGTAGTATTCCGAGCGCATTCGAAGTCTTGATGGGGCCGAGCACGTCTCGCCAATCCAGTTTTCAGATGGTGAACGGACGCACGAGTTCAACGTCATCCATTACATTTACGTATATATTATGTGCGAATAAGACCGGAAAATATGAGATTCCGGCTGCAAGCATATCAGTGGATGGCAAACGTTTGTCATCCAATAAGCTAAATGTCACGGTTAGTGGAAACTCCGGCGGCAATTCTCCGTCGCAATCACGATCACAGTCGCAGCGTGGTAGTCGTCAGCAGATACGTGAGGCCGGTTCGCGAATATCCGGATCAGATCTTTTCATAAAGGTCAGTGCCAGCAAGCGACGTGTCCATGAGCAGGAACCGATATTGCTGACATATAAGGTCTATACGCTTGTCGGACTGTCACAGCTTGATGGTAAGATGCCGGATCTTAAAGGCTTTTATACACAGGAGATACAACTGCCTCAGCAAAAGAGTCTCAAGGTTGAAACAGTCAATGGACGTCAATATCAGACTGTGACCATTCGACAATATGTGATGTTTCCCCAGAAAGCAGGAAAAATGGAAATTCCGAGCATCGTTTTTGATGGCGTTGTTGTCCAGCAAAATCGCAATATAGATCCGTTTGAAGCTTTTTTTAATGGCGGTTCAGGATATGTGGAAGTCAAGCAAAAGATTAAGGCGCCCGGTCTGACAATTGAAGTTGATCCGCTACCGGCTCGTCCAGCAGATTTTTCGGGAGGAGTGGGGCGTTTCAGTATTTCGGCGAAGCTAAATAAACAAGATATTAAGGCAAACGATCCAGTCACGTTGCGTGTCACAGTGAGTGGTGCCGGCAACTTGAAACTTATTAAGTCGCCTGTCGTAAACTATCCGAAGGATTTCGACAAGTATGACGCCAAAGTCTCAGACAAAACCAAATTGACGGCAAACGGTGTTGAAGGAAATATGATTTATGATTTCCTTGCCATTCCCCGTAATCCAGGTAAGTATGAGATTCCCCCCGTGGAGTTTACTTATTTTGATACCGGCAGCAATAGTTATAAGACCGTCACGACAGAGTCTTTCATTCTCAATGTGGCAAAAGGCGCCAGCAGTGGCAGCGTGAGTAGTTATACTGGCAAGGAAGATTTAACCTTGCTCAACAAAGATATACGCCACATTAAGACCGGTGACTGTGAGGTTCATGATGTTGATGACTTCTTCTTCGCATCAACGTCATATTGGATTGCGCTTTCACTTCTTGGCATTATCTTTATTTCTCTGTTTGTCATTTTCCGTAAGCGGGCCACTGACAATGCCAATATCGGAAAGATGCGTGGCAAGAAAGCCAACAAGATGGCATCCAAGAGACTGAAGAAGGCAAAGACTTTGATGGATGCCGGGCGTGAAAACGACTTCTACGATGAGGTTCTCCGTGCTTTGTGGGGTTATGTAGGAGACAAGTTGAATATGCCGGTTGAGCACATATCGCGTGATAATATCAGCCAGTGCTTGTCAGAGCGTACTGTCGGTGAAGATACAATAGGCCAGTTCATTGCTGCTCTTGATGAGTGCGAATATGCCCGTTATGCGCCAGGTGATGCTAATGGTAATATGAATAAAACTTTTGAAACAGCTATGACAACGATAACGAATATCGAGGATGCGATGAAGAGAAAGCCCAAGTCAGACAAGCGTGGAGCGACGACAGTCCTGTTGATTATGATTATGTCGGTGTTCTCTTTCGCTGCTCATGCTGTGACAAAGGCAGATGCGGATAGCGCTTATGTCCGACAGAACTATACGCAAGCAATCAAAGATTACGAGAGTTTGCTCAGTCTTGGGGTCAGTGCAGATTTGTATTATAACCTTGGTAACGCATACTATCGTGCAGACAATATCACACATGCTGTACTCAATTACGAACGTGCGTTGATTCTATCTCCCGGTGACAAGGATATACGTTTCAACTTGCAGATGGCTCGAAGCAAGACCATTGACAAGATTGTTCCGGAGTCGGAAATGTTTTTTGTCACATGGTATCGCTCCCTTGTCAATATGCAGAGTGTTGATGGTTGGGCGCATATGGCCCTTGTTTCCCTCTGTCTTATCATCGTTTTTTTCCTTCTTTACCTCTTTGCCTCCCGCATCGTACTTCGAAAGATTGGTTTTTTCTGCGGATTGGCCTTTCTTTTGATTTTCTTTGCCTCCAATATTTTCGCTTACCAGCAGAAGAAAGTTCTTTCAGAGCGCACCGGTGCCATCATCATGTCACCGTCTGTACAAGTCAAAAGTACACCCGCACAGAATGGAACAGACCTTTTCATACTTCACGAAGGGACTAAAGTGGAAATAACCGACTCATCCCTTAGTGGTTGGACGGAGATACGCATTGCCGACGGCAAGGAAGGTTGGATTGAAACCTCACAGATAGAAATTATATAGGATGGATTTGGAATCATTGATACAGTTAGACAAGCAACTGCTTCTTGCTGTCAATGGCAGCGACTCTTTGTTTTTGGACGGACTGGCTTCCGTACTGACGACAGCTGCCACATGGATACCGCTTTACATATCACTGTTTTATCTTGTCCTGAAGAACAATGAGAACATGAAGCAGATATTGCTTATTGTTTCATGTGCAGCACTTTGTGTTGTGTTGGCAGGTACGATTGATGATTCTTTTGTCAAGCCCACAGTGGCCCGTCTCCGTCCGACGCATGATTTTCAGATCGGCCAGTTGGTCGATATCGTCGATGGCTATCGTGGCGGTCGTCACGGCTTTTTCTCGGCCCATGCAGCAAACACATTTAGCATTGCGGTCTTTTTCAGCCTTCTCATACGCAACGGTGTTGCTTCTACGTTTCTCATATTTTGGTCATTGGTCAACTGCTGGACGCGCCTGTATCTTGGCGTCCACTATCCCGGTGACATCCTTTGCGGCCTTATTTGGGGAGGGCTGATGGGCTTGATTGTATATTACATATATTATAAAATAAACGCCCGTATGGCTACAGGCATGCGGTTTGTATCCTCACAATACACTTCCACTGGATACCTGTTAACGGATATAGATGTGGTGATAAATGTTCTGTTCTTCACATTTGTCTATGCCTTGGTCCGTGCCTGTCTTATGTTGGCGTAAGTCTTACAATGAATGATGGAAACCAAACGGATACATATCAGTGACTACAATTATGCGTTGCCCGATGAACGTATTGCCAAATTCCCCATCGGGACACGCGATCATTCCAAACTTCTTGTCTATCGTCATGGCGAAGTGGGAGAAGATGTGTTTTACAATCTTCCCGGCTATCTGCCTTCCGGTGCGTTGATGATATTCAACAATACCAGAGTCATTCAGGCACGCATGCACTTCCGTAAAGTGACAGGTGCATTGATTGAAATATTCCTGCTTGAGCCAGTTGCTCCGTTAGACTATGAGCAGATGTTTCAGGCCAGCGGACGATGCTCATGGCTTTGTCTCGTTGGCAACTTGAAGAAGTGGAAGGATGGACTTCTTGAGTGCACATTTGATGTCAAAGGTCGCCAACTGACCCTTACAGCCAAACGTGTCAGTGAGGAGAAAACCAGCCATCGGATTGAATTTGCTTGGGACGATTCCGATGTATCTTTTGCAGAGATACTTGACGCTGTCGGCGAACTGCCCATTCCGCCCTATCTCAATCGCGAGACACAGGAAAGCGACAAGCAAACATATCAGACAGTCTACTCTAAGATTAAGGGCAGTGTCGCCGCGCCAACGGCCGGACTCCATTTCACTGACAAAGTCCTGAAGGCTCTCGATGATGCCGGTGTAGAGCGTGACGAGATAACCCTTCATGTCGGAGCGGGTACGTTCAAACCGGTTAAGTGTGATGCCATTGCTGACCACGAGATGCACACGGAGTATATCAGTGTGCATCGTTCTACCATCGAGCGTCTCATCCGTCACGATGCCAGTGCCATCGCTGTCGGAACTACGAGCGTGAGGACGTTGGAAAGTCTCTTCTATATGGGACTCCGTCTTCATAGCAATCCAGACCTGACGGAAGAACAGTTGCACATCACCCAATGGGAGCCATACGAAACAGAGGCGACGATAACGCCCGTTGAGGCTTTGCAGGCTATCATTGCTTTTTTTGATCGCAACGGAATCAATACTCTCCATTCCAGTACGCAGATTATGATAGCTCCCGGCTATCAGTATAAAATAGTAAAAATGCTGGTCACCAATTTCCACCAACCGCAGAGTACATTGCTGCTCCTGGTCAGTGCTTTTGTCAATGGTGACTGGCGTCGGATATATGATTATGCCTTAGCTCACGATTTCAGATTTCTCAGCTATGGCGACAGTTCATTATTAATACCTTGATATTATGAAGATAGGAGATAAAGTACGTTTTCTGAATGACATCGGTGGCGGAGTCGTTACCGGTTTTCAGGGCAAGGACATTGTTATTGTCGAAGATGCTGATGGTTTCCAAATACCGACGCACATTACAGATGTCGTTGTGACCAATGACGACGATTATAGCACTTCGCGCATTGTGGAAAACAAGAGCAAACCCACGGCCAAGCACGTTGAAGAAGATACAGATTACGATCCTGCCGATCGTCCGGTCACGTTTCGGGCTCCCGTCGAGGAGCGCCGCGGCGGTGATGTGCTGAGCGCTTATCTGGCTTTTGTGCCGATTGACATAAAGGAAATCACGTCAACCCGTTTTGAGACTTATTTCGTCAACGATAGCAACTATTACATGCGTTACTGCTATATGGTAGCGGAGGGGGCAAGTTGGCAGTTGCGTTCCACTGGAGAAGTAGAACCTAACACAAAACTCTTCATTGAGGAATTTGGCCGTGACCAGCTTAACTCGATGGAACGCGTCAGTGTACAGGTAATTGCCTACAAGCGTGAACGACCGTTTCTGCTCAAACCGGCGGTTGACGTTCAGATGCGCATTGACACGGTGAAATTCTATAAGCTCCATACGTTCCGTGATAGTGACTTCTTTGAGCAGCCGGCTCTCATTTATACCATTGTGGAGAAAGACCGCACAACTCGTCCGCTTGTCGTTGATCCTGAACAGCTCAAGAAGGAGATGCTCGGCAAGATTAAGGCTGACAGCCAACTTCCGACAGGGCATGTCAAAGATAAACATGCGGACCCCAATGCCCCTGTCGTTGTCGATCTCCATGCTGCCGAATTGTTGGACAGCATGGCGGGCATGTCGTCGGCCGACATCCTCAATTACCAGATGGAGACATTCCGCAAGACGCTAAAAGATCATGAGAAGGAGAGAGGTCGCAAGATCGTCTTCATCCACGGAAAGGGCGAGGGAGTACTTCGCGCGGCCATCATCAACGAGTTGCGTTATCGCTACAAGCGTTACACCTTCCAGGACGCTTCTTTTCAGGAGTATGGCTATGGCGCCACACAGGTCACTATAAAGTAATTCAGAACAGTTTATGAAATACGGTTTTATAACGGTTGCAGCCACCGTTCCGGCTGTCAAAGTGGCCGACACCGACTACAATCTGCGTGAGATAGAAAATCAGATAGCTCAGGCAGAAGGCCGCGGAGTGGAAATCATTTGTTTTCCGGAACTGTCTCTTACAGGCTATTCCTGTCAGGATTTGTTCCGCGAACAGATTTTGCTCGACAAAGCAGAGGAGGCATTGATTCAGTTGTTGGACTTTACCCGCATGCTTGATGTCATCTCCATTGTCGGACTGCCCGTGTCTGTCAACGGCATATTGCTTAATTGTGCTGCCGTCATCCAGCATGGCACGGTGCTTGGTATCATTCCAAAGACATATCTGCCGAATTACAATGAGTTTTATGAGAAGCGGTGGTTTGCTTCCTCCCAAGACCTGCGGCCGACAGTGATTTATCTTGCCGGTAGTCCTGTGACCGTATCTTCAGAGCCGAAGATATTCTCCACTATGGACGGAGTCAAGTTCGGTGTGGAGATTTGTGAGGATGTGTGGGCACCGATACCACCGAGCAACAATCTCGCTTTGGCTGGTGCCGACATCATCTTCAATCTTTCTGCGAGCAACGACTTGATAGGCAAGCACGCCTATCTCCGTTCGCTGCTTGCCCAGCAGAGCGCGCGGACGATGAGTGGTTATGTCTATGCGAGCTGCGGATTTGGTGAGAGTACGCAGGATGTTGTCTACGGAGGCAATGCCATGATATTCGAGAACGGACGCCTGCTTTGTGAGGGTGAACGTTTTTCGCTAACCTCACAGATGCATCTATGTCAGATAGATGTGGAACGTTTGCGTGCCGAACGTCGCACCAATACGACATATATCACAGCCCAGAGCCATGCCACTGCGTGCCAGATTGACACTTGCCCTGTCGAGCAACGGGACTTCCGTCTCATGCGTGACATATCGCCGTGGCCGTTTATTCCTTCCGATGCAGAGATGAAAGACAGTTGCGAGGAGATACTCAATATCCAAGTGGCCGGACTTATCAAGCGTCTTACGCACACAGGTTGCAAGCGGGTGATCATCGGAATCAGCGGTGGACTTGACTCGACGTTGGCTTTGCTTGTCTGCGTACGTGCTTTCGACCGCATGCAGTTGGACCGTAGCGGCATTGTCGGCGTGACAATGCCCGGTTTTGGCACGACCGACCGCACACATGACAATGCCGTCAGCCTGATGATGTCACTCGGAGTGACGTCTCGCGAGATAAACATCTCGAAGAGTGTTATCCAGCATTTTGAGGATATTGGCCATGACATCTCCGTTCACGATGTGACGTACGAGAACAGTCAGGCCCGCGAACGCACACAGATACTCATGGACCTTTCAAATGAGTTGGGAGCGTTGGTTATCGGTACTGGTGATTTGAGCGAACTGGCTCTCGGCTGGGCTACATACAACGGCGATCACATGTCTATGTACGGAGTCAACGCCGGCGTGCCAAAGACACTTATCCGATATCTCGTACACTATGTGGCGACTAACGGAATGGATGAACAGTCGCGTGCCACGCTGTTGGATATCATCGATACACCCATCAGTCCGGAACTGATACCGGCTGACGAACAGGGTAATATCAAGCAGAAGACAGAAGACCTTGTCGGCCCATACGAACTCCATGACTTCTTCCTTTACTACATCCTTCGTTTCGGTTTTCGCCCAGCCAAGGTTTTCATGATGGCCTGTCGCGCTTTTGATGGCAGTCATCTTGGAGCCGGACCTTATGACGAAGAGACCATCAAGCATTGGCTGACGACATTCTATCGTCGTTTCTTCAATCAACAGTTTAAGCGTTCCTGCTTGCCTGATGGCCCGAAAGTAGGTAGTGTGAGTCTCAGTCCTCGTGGCGATTGGCGCATGCCGAGCGATGCGTCGGCTGCGATATGGTTGGCTGAGTGTGAAGGTCTGTGACTGTCGGGACGAACTCAATTCGGACAGTCCGTCTTCAATTGACAACAAGAGGCTGTGCCATTGGCACAGCCTCTTGTTGTTTTTATCCGACATGTATCATCCGATGGTTGGCCGGTGCGTCATTCAGAAATTGATGCGCGTTGTCTGATAGCCAACCTGTTATTGTCAGAAGTTGATTTTGCCCGACTTGTCTCCCTGACGGAAAATGTATAAGCCGTGACCGAGATGCACCTCGCTGAGACTTCTGAATGTTCCGACGCGGACTCCGTTAATCGTAAATACCTCTACGGGAGCATCATCGGCTGCTTTGTTGATCGACGTGATGCCGGTCGTAACCTTTGCGCCGGCTTCAAGTTTGATGCAATCCCACATCACTCCGCCGTTCTTGCTTATTCCCGACATGGTGAACGTGACCGTGTTGCGGCCTTTCTTCAGTGCCGAAGCTGGGAAAGAGTGGGTTTGCAGCCAGTGGCGACCGCTCAGGACGGCACTTCGGTAGATTGCTGCGTCATTCGTTCCGAAGCTCCAGCTCTTGCTGTTGCTTCCGTTTATAGCTACTGCAACTTTCGGTTTGTTGGTCGCTCCGGCGGCCGAAGCTGTGAGATATGCGTTTCCGGAGTATGTCTCGTCGAGATCGAATGTCACTGTCCACGTTCCATTTTTTGTTTGGGCGTAATACCAGTCCTTGGTCGGATCACTTTCGCCGATGACATAGTTGAGCGCCTCCGGCACATCCTCCCACAGTCCATAGGCTCGTGCTGCATCACTCATGCAGAACCCGTCACTCATGCGATTGTTTTCACCGATTTGCCACAGCTTGTGCTCATACATGGCCGGAGTCCATTTGACCGTTCCCAAGTCTATGTTCTCGTTATCCACGACGATGTCTGCAACCTGCAGTTCGTCCGTGATGTCGCCCTTCATGGCATACCCGTAGAGCGTGTAGTTGCCTTTGCGTACGTTCTTGATTGTGAAATTGCCTGTTTTGTCCGTGTCGCCCCAATAGATGTATCCCTTGCCCTGCAGATATGGGTCTGTGCCCGGTTCTGCCAGAATGAGGCGTATACTGTCGCATGGCTGTCCCGTGGTGATGTTGAGGCGTCCTGTCACAGAGGCACGGTCGAGCGGATAGAGTTCGTTTTCAAACCACTCGAAAGGCCATTCCTGACGCTTGGCGTGTGCTTGGGCTTTTGCGTCGGCAATCATTTCTTCATGTGTGCCCTTGTTGACATAAATGAAGAACGGTCCGTAGATTTTGCGTTCGCCGTCCTGATAGTATTGTGATGAAGCGCCAAGATGTTCACCTTGCAGCATCTGTATGGTGATGGGCGACTTGCTTGTGGCATGTACGGTCAGCTCCTGCTTCATCGGTCCGCCATTCATCCACTCATAGCTGCACGGGATGTTCCATACGCCGTACTTTGTGTTCATCAGTCCGTGGAGACTGTCCCGCACGCAGTAGTTGGCCCAGTTGTATTTTGTGTAAATCGTTCCGTCGGCCAATCTGTATGTTGCATCCTGAATGGTATTCTCGGGCTTTTCCGCTGTAGCCATTGCGCTGTTTGACGGTATCTTGCCGTTCATCGAGTCATCCACGTATCCGTTGAGGAATGTCGATGCCAGACGTACGCAGACACGTGTCTCTTTGAGCTGCACCGACGACGATGTCGGTGTGCCGTTGGCTATTACATACACATATAGTCCGCTCTCGCCTTTGCGCATGATGAAGCCCTGCTGGAAACGCAGATCGTCGGATGTGTTGCTGTAGAGCACCTCACACATATCCGGAGTCTCTTTTATGACTTCAACCTTGGATGGTGAGAGGGCGCGGTTTTTGTCTGCCGTATAGTCAAAATAGATACCGCTGCTGCCCATTAGGTTGCTGCCTCCCTTGTAAGTCATGTTCTTGATGCGTCCGTCCGTGCCTATGACCGCATTGATCAGTCCGTTGTCTAAGGTCACAGACATACCGTTCTTTGTCATGGTCACATCGTCTTGTGCAAAAACAGCAGTGAGGCCGACAGCCATGCAAACCGTAGTAAAAAGTTTCTTCATATTCATTGATTTTTATAGTTATAAGTTATAAGTTTTTAAGCAATATTTCGCGTGAGTCTTTCAGGTATTTGTGTCTTATGTCAAGCGCACGTACCCAATTCTCATTGCAAAGTCCATCAAGCGGTAGATCAATTTTCCAACATCCTTTGGACTCCAGTCGGTCTATCATGACTCCGAGACTGAGGTTCTCAACATTCTCCGCAGGGACAAATTGTGACGCTTCGCCCTTCTCGTCTGATGTTATCTCGATGATTAGATTGGCCTCAATCATGGCGTACAGCAGGTCGTTGACGATGCGAATGGGTATGCCGGTCTCTTCTCTCAATACAAACGCCGTGTATGGTCGGCCACCGGTGTCAAAACGACGGCAGATGCGTGAGGCGATGATGGCACAGAGCATGATGCGGTATCGATGGCTGATGTCGGATGTCTTGGTGTTGAAATCATAGTAGTCGAGGTTTTGATTAGTGTAACACAGTTCCGCACCGAATAGGCATATCGTCCATGATATCTGCATCCAGAGCATGAAGAGAGGTAGGGCAGCGAATGATCCGTAGATGGCGTTATAGCTGCTCACCCACATCTGGGAGTGGATGTAGAACAATTGTAGCCACTGCATGGCCACACCGGCGAGTATGCCGGGCACGATGGCAGAACGTATGTGGACGTGGGTGTTGGGCATGAAGATGTATAGCCCGATAAACATTGCCGACATAAGGAAGTAAGGCAACAGAGATATCAGAAAGCGCACCATCGGTCCGAGCAACAGCATGTCGGGCAGATTGTCGGCCACGGTGGCGACGAAAATCGAAAGACCGGAAGTCAGCACAATGACTATCGGGCAGAGCAGAAGCATGGCTAAATAGTCGGTAAAAGTGCGGAAGATGCTGCGTTGCTTTTTTACTTGCCAGATGTCGTTGAATGTTCCCTCGATGTTGCTCACGAGCATGAGCACCGTATACAACATGAAGACGAGTCCGATTCCGAGAAAGACGCCGCTCTTGGTGTGGACGAGATAGCTGTTGACAAACTCAACAATCGTGTCTGCAGCCTGCGGTTGTGACTTGAGCGCGTCCCGAAACCACAGCTCTATATATTTATTGTAACCGAAACCACGTGCGATGGCAAACACCACGGCCATGATTGGGACGATGGCCAGCAGGGTGGAGTAGGTGAGTGCAGACGCCTGACTCATCACACGGCTGGCGGTGAAGAAGCGAATGGTCAGTATGAGTTTTTTGACAATTCCGTAGAACACCGCCCGCCAAGGTGACATGTTTTCTGTTGGTACATGCCAGATGCCTATTTTCAGAAAACGGATAAGTGTCTGTATATCATTTTTCATACTATGCGGAGAATCATATAGGAAGTTAAAAACCTAAAAAAGGGAAACAGTGTTCCTGTAAGCCGGGTTCTGTTCCGTTGTCGTTTGACGGCAACGGTGTCTGCCATTTATCTAATCCGTATGTCACCACACGGCTCAAGCATTCTACCCTCCACCGTATAGACTGACTATTCGGGCGGGCAGCCCTCAGACGATGGTTTACGCGAACTTGCAGCCTCCAGACGACACAGCCCGCCGATCACCCGGCGGCTGGTGGTCTCTTACACACACCTTCTCACCCTTACCGCTGTACCCTTTGGGGGAAACAGACGGCGGTTATTTTCTTCTGCCGTATCCTGCCGTCACCGACAGCTTCTACTTTCGGAAGTGGAGTGCCCTGCGCTGCCCGGACTTTCCTCCCGCACCCTTATGGATGCCGGCGGCAGACCGGAACACTGCTTTCCGTATGCAAAAGTACATCAATTTGATGAGACAACAAAATAAAACATCGAACATTTTGTTTTGGGCAGGTGCCGGCAATGGTGTCCTCGATAGCACACCCTTCCGATGTCGCCCCTTTTGCGTTTGTCATGTAACGTCCTGACACTCATGCTCATACCTCGAATAAAAATCTCATGTTTTTTTGTTTTTCCTGAAAATTGCTCCGAAAATCCGGCTCAACCGTCGGTTGTTTGCTGGAAGAAGTGTTAACGAATGTTGTTTTGCGGTTGTTCGGACCCGCTTGCGACCGGCCGTTAGCGCCTCCCGGGGCGTCTTCTGCCGAAAACATGCAGTCGTAGTGTCA
>JAFULM010000023.1 GCA_017483185.1 Prevotella sp.
AATGCTGGTAGAGGCAACAAATCCACCTCCGGAAGGGGAGGAAATAGACTAAGGGGGCTTGTCCACGCATACAAATAAGTCCAACTTCTATGTTTCAAGAGGTTGGACAAGATGTTTTATGGTTTAGCGGACAGTAATATTTCTGTATAATGGCAAAATCCTCCCTTCTTCCGCAAATTCTTCATTCTTCATTCTTCATTTTTCATTTAAATCAGTACCTTTGCACCCGATTTATAGGTATTATCAAAAAATGCAAGACATCAGAAACATAGCGATTATCGCCCACGTCGATCATGGTAAGACGACACTCGTGGACAAGATGATGTTGGCCGGCAACCTCTTCCGTGAGGGACAGGACCTCAGCGGCCAAGTGTTGGACAGCAATGATTTGGAACGCGAACGAGGCATAACCATCCTTTCCAAAAACGTTTCCATCAACTGGAAAGGAGTCAAAATCAACATTATAGACACTCCGGGACACTCCGACTTCGGTGGCGAGGTCGAGCGTGTGCTCAACATGGCGGACGGCTGTCTGCTCCTCGTCGACGCCTTTGAGGGCCCGATGCCTCAGACACGCTTTGTGCTGCAGAAGGCTCTCGAAATCGGGCTGAAGCCCATCGTCGTGGTCAACAAGGTCGACAAACCCAACTGCCGCCCCGAGGAGGTCTACGAAATGGTCTTCGACCTGATGTTCTCGCTCAATGCCACGGAAGACCAGTTGGACTTCCCCGTCGTCTACGGTTCGGCCAAAAACGGATGGATGAGCGCCGACTACAAGCAGCCGACTGACGATATCACATATCTTCTGGACAAGATCGTCGAGATCATCCCCGCACCGAAAGTCATCGAGGGTACGCCCCAGATGCTCATCACGAGCCTCGACTACTCCAGCTATACCGGCCGCATCGCCGTCGGTCGCGTCCACCGTGGCGTGCTCACCGAAGGCATGCCCGTCACCATCAGCCATCGCGACGGCACGACGGAGAAAACCCGCATCAAGGAGCTGCACACCTTCGAGGGCATGGGCCACGTCAAGACCCGCGAGGTCCAGAGCGGCGACATCTGCGCCATCATCGGTCTGGAGCGGTTTGAGATCGGTGACACCATCTGCGACGCCGAAAATCCCGAAGCGCTTCCGCCTATCGCTATCGACGAACCGACCATGTCGATGCTCTTCATGATCAACGACTCGCCGTTCTTCGGCCGCGAGGGCAAGTATGTGACCAGCCGCCACATCAACGACCGTCTCATGAAAGAGTTGGAGAAGAACCTCGCCCTGCGCGTCAGCCAGTTTGAGGACTCGACGGACAAGTGGGTGGTCAGCGGACGCGGTGTGCTCCACCTCTCCGTGCTCATCGAGACCATGCGCCGCGAGGGCTACGAACTTCAGGTCGGCCAGCCGCAGGTGATATATAAGGAGATAGACGGTCGGCGCTGCGAACCCGTCGAGGAACTGACCATCAACGTGCCCGAAGAGTTTGCCAGCAAGATGATAGATATGGTCACACGCCGCAAGGGCGAGATGACCTCAATGGAGAGTCAGGCCGACCGTGTCAACATCGAGTTTGACATACCCTCGCGCGGCATCATCGGACTGCGCACCAACGTGCTCACCGCGTCGCAGGGTGAAGCCATCATGGCCCACCGTTTCAAGGAGTATCAGCCCTACAAGGGCGAAATCTCCCGCCGCGTCAACGGCTCCATGATAGCCCTTGAGACCGGCACGGCATACGCCTATTCCATAGACAAGCTGCAGGACCGCGGCAAGTTCTTCATCGATCCGGGTGAAGAGGTCTATATCGGCGAGGTCGTCGGCGAGCATATCCATGAGAATGACCTCGTCATCAACGTGGCCAAGGCCAAGCAGCTCACCAACACCCGCGCCAGCGGATCGGACGACAAGGCCCGCATCGTGCCGCGCACAATCCTCTCGCTCGAGGAGGCGCTCGAGTATATCAAGGCCGACGAACTTGTCGAGGTGACGCCCAAGAGCATGCGTATGCGCAAGACCATCCTCGATCACAACGACCGCAAACGCGCCAATAAGGAGTAATCCGGACAGCGCTATATACACATAAAAAAGGTGAAACGCACATGGTAGGGACATATTCTTGTATTTGTCCGCTAAACAATCGTTGATTGTCACTACGGTACAGGCGGACAAATACAAGAATATGTCCCTACCATGTGCACGTCATTCGTATTTAGAGACCATTCTCCCGTAATAAGACAAACGCAAAGACGCGAAGTCGCAAAGTCATAATCACTTTGCAGCTTCGCGTCTTTGCGTTTTGGATATGTGGCGGATATAGCCCGTTTCGGTTATTAGAGGTCCCGCTCCGGGTATGTGAGGTTTTCGTCGGCGATGCGGTCGAGCACTTCCGAGACATATTTGCGCGCCTCCCAACGGGCCATCGGCAGGTCGTGAAGCAGCCAGTTGCCGCAGTCTTCGGGCGCCGCGCCGGGTATGTCGCCGTCGAAATCGGCTACAAAGCTGAACGTGCGGCGCATCAGCGGGACGATGTCACGGCTGCTGAGATCACCCCGCAACAGCAGATAGTTGCCCGTCAGACATCCCATCGGTCCCCAGTAGATGATGCGGTCAGCCCATTCCGGATCGTTGCGGAGATAGGTCGCGGCCAGATGCTCGATGGTGTGGAGCGCACCGGGATGGAGCGCCGGTTCGCGGTTGGGCTCCTTCATGCGGATGTCAAACGTGGTTACGGTCTCTCCGCCCACACTGTCTTTGCGTGAGACATAGATGCCGCGCTTCAGGCGGTTGTGGTCGATGGTGAAACTGGGAATTTTCTTCATTTGTCCTGTATGTTTGTTAGAAAGGCTTTGGTGACGTTGAACGAGTTGTCGGCGACCGTATCCCAGAAGTCAAAATACTGTTGGGCCTTGTGGTCGCTCAGCGGAATGTCGCTGACGATGCGGAAGCTGATGAAGGCGACGCCGCGGCGGAGACATGTCTGCGCGATGGCGGCAGACTCCATGTCGACAGCCATTGCCTCGGGGAAATGGTCGAGGATAGACCTCATCTTCTCCCGCGAGTCCACAAACCAGTCTCCCGTGACGGTCAGTCCGGTGTGTATCTTTGTGGCGCAGTCTATCTTTGTGGCACACTCGAGCAGTCGGGCGTCGGCTTCAAAACGTGCCGGCTGGCCGATGATCTGGCCGTAGGCCACCTCGTTGCCGCAGTAGACGTCGTGATAGCAGGTCTGTCGGGCCACGACGACATCACACACGTTGAGCGCCGTCGACGCTCCTCCTGCCACACCGGTGGAGATGATGGCATCGGGCGCAAAGGCCCCGATCAGCTCTGTCGTGCCGATGGCGGCGTTGACCTTGCCTATGCCGCACTGCTGGAGGACAAGTTCGTTGTCGCCCAGCCGGCCCGTGACGTAGCGGCGTCCGTCGATGACAGACTCTTTCGCTGCCTCCAATAGCTCGCGGATGCGGCTGAACTCCTTGTCCATCGCGATGATAATACCTATTTTCATAATGTCTGTAATTGGTTTGCAGGCGCAAAGTTAGCTAATAAATATGAATTAATGCTTATGTAATACGGATTAAAATCAGTAACTTTGCAGCCAGATACAGTATTTATTATAAACGTTTATATCAAAAGATAATGATGAGTTCATGGAAACGATGCCTGCCCGACCTGCTGGCAGTGCTGTTATTCGCTGTGCTCTCCTTTGCCTACTTCTTCCCGGCAGACATGGAGGGCCGCATCCTTTTCCGTCATGACTCGTCCGCCGGTCGCGGGCTGGGACATGAACAGCAGGAGTATCGTGAACGGACGGGAGAGCGCACCCGCTGGACAAATGCCGTCTTCTGCGGTATGCCGACCTATCAGCTCGCACCGTCATACGACAGTCTTGACGGTGTCTCCGCACTGGCCGATGCCTACCATCTCTGGCTTCCGGAGAACGTGTGGTTCGTCTTTGCCTATCTGCTGGGATTCTACATCCTGCTGCGGGCGTTTGACTTCCGTCATTCGCTGGCCGTGCTTGGCTCGGTGATATGGGCTTTCAGCAGCTACTTCTTCATCATCATCGCCGCCGGCCACCTTTGGAAGGTTATGGCGTTGGCCTATCTTCCGCCGCTGATAGCCGGTGTAGTGCTTGCTTACCGTGGCAAATATCTGTGGGGTCTGATAGTGACGGCCGTCTTCACGGCGTTTGAGATACTGGCCAACCACGTCCAGATGACATATTATTATATACCGGTCATCCTCCTGATGGTCATCGCATGGCTCATCGACGCCATCCGCACGCATCGCATGGCCCACTTCATGAAGGCCACGGCAGTCGTTGCCGCGGGCGCGTTGCTGGGCATCTGCCTCAACATCTCCAACCTCTATCACACGTGGGAATACTCCAAGGAGTCGATGCGCGGCAAGAGCGAGCTCGTCAAACCCAATTCCGCCAACCAGACGGACAGCGGTCTCGAGCGTGACTACATCACGCAGTGGAGCTACGGCATCGACGAGACGTGGACGCTGCTCGTGCCCAACGCCAAGGGCGGAGCGTCCGTCCCGCTGGTCATGAACAAGACCGCGATGGAGCATGCGGACAACAACTTCTTCCCCGCCTACCAGCAGTTGAGACAGTATTGGGGCAACCAGCCCTTCACGAGCGGCCCCGTCTATGTCGGCGCCTTTGTGCTGATGCTCTTCATTCTCGGCCTGTTCATCGTCAAGGGGCCGATGAAGTGGGCGTTGCTGGGCGCCACCGTGCTGTCCGTCCTGCTCTCGTGGGGTCACAACTTCATGCCGCTGACCGACTTCTTCATCGACTACGTGCCCATGTACTCCAAGTTCCGGACCGTAGCGTCGATACTCGTCATCGCCGAATTCACCATCCCTCTGCTGGCCATGCTGGCCTTGAAGCGCATCGTCGACGAGCCGGAGCTGCTCACCCGCAAGATACGCTATGTCTATGTGAGCTTTGCCCTCACCGGCGGCGTGTGCCTGCTGTTTGCCCTCATGCCCGGAGCGTTCTTCCCGGACTTTGCTTCCATAAGAGAAATGCAGCAAATCAGCCAGATAGATGCTGAATACGCACAGCCACTGCTGGCCAATCTGACGGAGATGCGCAAGGCCATCTTCACGGCCGACTGCTGGCGCTCGTTCTTCATTATCGTCCTCGGAACATTCATGTTGCTGCTCTTCAAGGCCCGCAAACTGTCCGCGTCGCATCTGGCAATCGGTCTGACGGTGCTCTGTCTCGTGGACATGTGGCAGGTCAACAAGCGCTACCTCAATGACGACATGTTCGTCGAGAAGAGCGTCCGCGAGTCTCCGGTAAAGATGACATCCACCGAGGAGCACATCCTTCAGGACAAGTCGCTCGACTACCGCGTGCTGAACATGGCCACGGACACGTTCAACGAGAACGAGACATCATACTATCTGAAGAGCATCGGAGGTTATCATCCTGCCAAGCTGCGCCGCTATCAGGAAATGATAGAGGCCTATATCGCGCCCGAGATGCAGGGGGCGTTCGGTGCGGTGGTTGAGTCCAGAGGCGATATGACCCGTGTCAACGGCGACTCCATCTTCCCCGTGCTCAACATGCTCAACGCCAAATACTTCATCATGCCGCTTCAGAACGACCAGACCGTGCCCGTCCTGAACCCCTACGTCTATGGCAATGCGTGGTTTGTCGACCGTGTCCACTATGTCGATGACGCCAATGCGGAGATAGCCCGCGTGGGCAAGCTCCGTCTGCGCCACGAGGCCGTGGCCGACAATCGCTTCCGCGACATGCTCGGAGAGAGCACCGCGCAGGACAGCACGAGCCTCGTCACCATAACGTCATACGAGCCCAACCGCCTCACATACGACGTGCGGTCGGCCGCCGGCGGTGTCGTCGTGTTCTCTGAGATATATTATCCGGGCTGGACGGCAACGGTCGACGGCGTCGAAGTGCCCGTCGGACGAGTCAACTACGTCCTGCGCGCCATCAACGTCAAGCCCGGTGACCATAAGGTCGAATTGACATTCCGGCCCAAGACACTGGCAACGACGGAGACGATCGCATACGCCGCCTACGGTGTGCTGCTCATCGCAATCCTCGTGATGGCGTTCCTCGGAAGACGTTCGCGCCGGGTTGTCAAGGCTGAAGAATAAATGCAATCTCAGTACAACATGCTTGTGCTGACATACCGGTATGCCGGTGAACATACAACCAAAAGGCCGCGACACAAATCAGTGTCGCGGCCTTTTCCGTATAAGAGTCTCAAGGATGATGTTGTGGCTTATGCGTTGTAGTCGTGAGTGATGTTGTGGCGGACGTAAGCGCGGTGTCCGTAGAGTGCGATCACGACAAAGCAGATGAGCGGAATGATAAATGAGATGTTGGTGGCGGGCAGTCCGAGTATTGTCTTGCCTGTGTCGATGATGGCTGCCTGCAGCGGCGGGAAGACCGAACCGCCGAGTATAGACATGATGAGACCGGCTCCGCCGAACTTGACGTTGTCACCCAGACCGCGCAGGGCGATGCCGTAGATGGTGGGAAACATCAGCGACATGCAGGCGCTGATGGCCACGATGCAGTAGACTCCCGTGCGGTCGGTGAGGAATATGGCGCCCGCAGTGGCTGCCACGCCGAATATGGCGAGCACCGAGAGCAGTCGTCCGGGCTGGAGATAACGCAGGAACCATGTGCAGATGAAGCGGCTGCAGGTGAAGAGGACCAATGCTATGATGTTGTATTTCTGCGACAATATCTCCGCACCGCGTTCGTCCCATCCTTCCTCCATGAACACCCGCGTGCCGTACTGGATGATGAATGTCCAGCACATCACCTGCGCGCCGACATAGAAGAACTGGGCTATCACGCCTTCGCGGTAGTTTTTCTGTCGGATCAGTTCACGCAAGGCCGTCGTCAGACTCTTCTTCGAGCGCGTGTCGCCGGCCTTCGGCATCTTCATCAGACGTATGGCGATGAGCAGCAGGATGACCACGGCACCGATGAAGATGTAGGGTTGGATGAGCACGTCGAGGTCGTGGCTCTTGAGTATTTCAAACTGGGCGTCGGGCAGTTCGGCCCGTGCCGCAGAGTTCATCGGGCTCATTTTGGCCTGTACGTAGTACATGGCGACAAACATTCCGGCCAGCGCACCGATCGGATTGAATGCCTGTGCGAGATTGAGTCGCCGTGTGGCGGTATCCTCGCTGCCCATACAGTAGATATAGGGGTTGCAGCTTGTCTCGAGAAACGACAGTCCGCAGGTCATCACGAAGTAGGCCAGCAGAAACGGATAGTACATTCCGATGGCCTTGGCGGGCAGAAACAGCAGCGCGCCGGCGGCATAGAGCGTCAGTCCGGTGAGCACTCCGGCTTTGAACGAATACTTCTGTATGAACATGGCGGCAGGAAAGGCCATGACGAAATAGCCGAGATAGAATGCGACCTGCACCAGTGCGCCTTCCGTCACGCTCATGCGGAATATCTTGGAAAACGCTTTCACCATCGGGCTGGTCACGTCGTTGGCGAATCCCCATAGCGCAAAACATGTGGTTATCATGAGGAACGGCAGGAGCAGACTCACGCCGTTTTTGGTCAAAAGACCGTCTTTATTGTCCATCTTCTATGATTTTTGATTTGTTGTTTATGGCGGCAAATATACAAATAATATGGGAAACGAAAGAAAGAAAAGAAGGAAAAGCACCCTGATAACCCAACAATACCTTAATCCGGCATATCGAATGACATCCCATTCGCAAAGTGTTAAAAACTCGGAATTATCCTAACAAAACAGTTGTGAAATTCGCGTAATTCCGAAATATCAGCCTTTTGGGCCGAAATTTGTGATTTTTGAGCAATTTTCGTAAGTCGTTGTCACTGAGTGACTTGCGCGTGACGGCTTCGCGACGGCAATTTTGACGGTTTGCCGTAAGGCCCCCGCGGCATTGCAACGGGGCCGCCGTTGCATGACAACGGTGTGCTCGTTGGAGTGTGACGGCGTGCCCGTTGCAACCCCGTAAGGGCCCCGTTGCTCGGAAGCGGGTCGGATGGCGCGCGAAAACGGAGCTGAAATGTCAAGATATTTGCTTTTTTTGCTGAAACTCCGAGAATCGGAAGTGTTAATTTTTTGATATTATTATGACACAAGAAGAGACTGTGAGAGGCGTAATAGCCACTCTCTGCACACATCTTTGTCGCAGTTTGTACATCCACAAGTAGGGTCGCGACCCGTCGCGACCGCCTCGTTGGCACATAATTAATCGCCTGACGGAACGCGCATACAAGCCGACCGAACGTGTTGTATCAGTTGGCAAGGTGGCGGTCGCGACGGGTC
>JAFULM010000024.1 GCA_017483185.1 Prevotella sp.
GACAATAATACTATCAATATCTTTTTCATAAATACTAAAAGAGTTCACGCATCAGGGGCGCATCCCTTCTGCATGAACTCGCAACAGCTGTTTTTATAATTTAGCCTAAGATTCGATATGCGCCTCAAACCCCAAGCCTAAATAAATCTATCTGATTGTGACAAAGGTAATGAGAAAAATCGGGATGGCAAAAAAACGGCGGGGAAATAAAAGAAAAGCCGGAGTATTTCTACTCCGGCAACACCGATTGTCGTTGTCAAATAACAAATCAGAGTGTTATACTCAACAGTTCTTGTGCAAAACGATGAATACCCGTAAGAATGCGATCAGCTTGTTTTCTACGAGGTACGGCACGATGATTGAGATAATTGGACAGTTGCTTCTGATTGATACCTGTCATCTTCTCCATACCGGCAAGAGACATAAAACCTGAGTAATACTCAAGAAAACTTTGAACGTCGAATCGCCATTCTATTTCATAGTCACCCTTGATTTGTTCCGGCCATCTGTCTTCAGGCAAATTCTTCTTGATTAAACGTATTGCCTCCTCGGTATCTGCTTTAACCTCCTCAATGGTATCACCTCCAGCATAAATACCGTCGCAATTGTCTGAATATGCGTTTAACATATCCTTTGATGCTCCTACAATCATTATAATCTTTTCCATGACTCTTTGGTTCTTTGGGGTTAGACTTTATTTTGTTTCATAGTACGGAGCTTTTACACTCCGTACTTTTTAATCAGTTTGTTTGCAAGTGGTTGGAACATTTCTTTTGACCCGTGATACGGGATTGGTTCGGTTAACTGTCCATCCTTGATGTAGAAGTAGTGACTTCCCTCCGCATGGTCGAATCGGTAACCGGCCTTGATAAATCTTCGATGCAGTTCTTTGCTCTTCATTTTTTTGCTGTATTTGTTATTTGACAATGCAAAGATAGCAAAATTTCTATTATTTACAAAACTTTTTCAAGAAAATAATGGTAAATTTTCTACTATTTAACATAATAGAAACATTCGGGATGGCAAAGAAAACGGCGGGGAAAATAAAAGAAAAGCCCCGAAACTGAACTGCACCCCAAAAGTTAGACACAAAACTTTTGGGGTGCAGTTCAAAACATAGAAGTCCTTTGGCATCTAAAACAATTCTTTATTAATTTGTGATATTGAAATTTTTATAGACGTTCCTACACACATCCAATCATTGGCTGTGTCTTTCGCATTGCTACTCATAAGATATGCCTTATAATAAGATATACGGCTTCCTACTGTTCCCAGACTACCTATTCCCTTTAGCACTGGATGTCTACTAATCCTTACAGATGGAGAAGAACTGGCAACACAACGAACGGCAACTCCTTTTGAAGCATTTGATTTGCCTACGATAGGATGTGTACTCTTGAGAGATTTCGATTTTCTGTGATTCGTATTCATAATGCAGTCCTTACTTGTTTCTATGATGCAAATATAGCTATTTATTATTAAATTCGTTATTAATTAAACGATAAATATATTTTTTTATTATCAATTTGGTGATTAATTTAATCGCAAAATTGCACGTAAAAACTGCCCCGAAACATAGAAGTTCCGAGGATATCCTTACTCATTTAAACTGTCATACAATATCTATAAGTTGTCTGCCTATAGTATGAATACCGTCTATTATCCGTTGCCGCTGTTGCGGACGAGACAACTTCATTCCATTGGCATAATGGCTGAGTTGATGCTGATTAATGCCGGAGGCGCGACTGATAGCAGCCAACGAAGCATAAGGACTCACACGCTTTTAGAAGGGTGGCTACATCAAGGTATGAATACTCAAACTCATAATCGCCATTGACAAGCCACTGCGGAACATCGTCTCCGTCACTCAGCATGCCATCTATATGGAAACGTAATGTTTCTGCCACCTCCTTCTGTAATTTTTCAAACGTATCTACAGTAAAGACTACTTTTTCATATATATTCTTTGGGGCACAAAGATAACCAAAATAATACCATCCGCTACATCAAAGGTAATAATATTAATACTTGTAAATATTAAAAAGAAACGCACTGAACATTATCATAATCCGCTGATGTCCTGCTGTCAACACTTCCTTTTTTTATTGTCCGACCATAGCCGGCAGACAATCTCCAAAAAGCAAAAAAGGAGCTATCGCGACCACAGGTCGCGATAGCTCCTTTTTAATTCTTTACTTCTTAGATTAACGTACTACCACCTTGCGTACTTCGCCGTTGCTCATCTTGACAATGTTGACGCCCTTCTGAGGAACCGTCAGTTTCACGCCGTTGAGAGTGTAGCGAGCCACTTCCGTAGCAGGAGCGACATCGTCCTTGACAGAGCCGATTCTGGCAGCAGTATAGTCGTCATAGCTCATGACCTTGGCGCGGGCGGCGTTGGCGATGGTGCCGTCTTCGGCGATAACCAGAGCGACAACATAGACTTCATCTTTGCGTACGGCAGCTTTAAGCGTCGACTTGGTCGGCATCGACAACACGTAGCTGTTGGTCTCCTTGTCGCCGGCCTTTTCGCCGCCTGTCAGCGCGTCAGCCTTATTTTCACCGCCACCGGTGATGGCTCCCGTGAAGCGGTTGAACGTCATTGCACTGTACGAACTTCCGATCATGACATCGTTGAATGTCAGATAGACGTATGACGATCCGTACTCTCCGCCTGAGCAGAACGGGATCAGCATCGGGTCGTAGTCTACATCGGCAGCCGTCGCTTCTACATAATAGTTGGTCTGCCGCCATGACGTTGTGGTGCCCTTCAGGCTGTCTGCCGTGAGGACATAGGCCACGCTGTACTTGCTTCCGTCCATGAGATACTCGATGTCGGACTTCACATTGACCATCGTACTATCCTCATTGAATCCGCCGGTCACATCCACAACGACGTCGGGAAGGATGGCGTTGCAATATTTGAAGTCTTCCGTTATATATCTGCCGGTGCCGTAATACGGGTCGAGACCAACCAGATTGCGGTCCAAAGCACATGACGGTGCGCCCAGAAGGCCGAGTTTGTCCGTACGATAGTAAGTTGCCAGATACATGGGGTCGTTGGTGTTGTAGAGGTGGAGGGCTATTCCGATGAAATTCGGCTGCTCCTTCTTCAGCGTCTCCATGCCTACCCAACCGCGCGGACACCATCCGCAACCTGTTCCGGTGAACTCCTCGACGACGGTCTTACGTTCTGCCATGCGCGAGACGACCTTACCGTTGACTATCGCCGTCTGATTGCTTTCGGGATTGGCGATACCGTTGATCTTCTCGATGTTGAGGTTGGCTGTATATGAAAGAATCGCCTCGGGAGCCTTGAACGTCAGTTCCACCTCATTGACAGAGTTGAAACCACCGGCCACTGACGGTGTGAAATCCTTATGATAGGATGTCGTTGTGCCGTTGATCTCCACGTTATAGTCAATCGAGCTGATGTCATCCTTACCGTTGCTGAGCAGTAGCGCACGGATTGTTGCATCCGCTCCTGACAAAGACACTGCGGTCGTCGTTGCGCCGACATGTGCGGACACTGCCGGCTGATTGATGCCGGAGAGGAAGAGCTGCATACCGAATGAGCCATAGGACGAGCTGTAGTTGCCCCACGATGTCGTTCCCTGCACGTTCGTCTTCATTATGAGCGACATGTCGTAAGCATTGTCTGACGTCAGAACGGGATAAGCATCACCTTGCGTGACAACCTTACTGATGGTGAATTTCACACCCACATACACACCCGTCTCGGGGATTGCATAAGGCTCGTCCAACGCGATGGCGTTGTAAGCGCCGCCCTTGAGGTTCTCCATCGGCACGTCCTGAGACACATCGTAGGTGGAAAGGTTCTTGGATATCCACACACTGAAGTCCGTCATATTGTCGGTAGTGAACAGCGGGACGTTGACTCCGCTGATGCTTCCGCCTTTCAATATGTCATTGGACTCGACATAATAGCCCACCCAATAGGTCGTGGGCTGAGAGACGCCGAGACCGGACAGGCCGCCCATATCGCCCATATAATAGCCCCAAAGGGTCGTTCCGTCGAGCGACGCAGCCTTCAGAGGAACGTTCACGCCACTGAAGCCGACTGCCGGAAAGCCCAACGGCCGATCGCACTTAACCCACGGGCCTACGTTATCGGCCACACGTTGCACCTGCGCACCAGCGCCGAAGAAGCAAGCCAACAGCGCCACGCAAAAGAGTAATCTTCTTACCATATTCTAATAACCATTAATTAGTTTATTTTTCCAATATCTTACGCACCGTTCCGTCGGCCATCTTGACGATGTTGATGCCGCGAGAAGGCGCGGTCAGCTTGCGGCCGTCGAGTCCGTAGCGTGCCGTTTCGGTCATTGTGTCGACTCGTGTGGCGTCATTGATGCCTGCGGGGTCTGCATAGACGCAGTTGACGGTGATCTTCGGACCATAGGCAACCCATTCATAGTTGCCGGGCAGCAACGGATTTTCTGCCATCAAGCTAAGCTGAATGGTCACTTTGGCCGTGCCGTATTCGCCCTCCACGGGAAACCACTCTGTCTCCAACTTCTTCATTGTGCCTCCGTTAATAGCACCGGTACCGGTCACATATTCCTCCGGCATGGGATCCTGACAGTCGACAGGGAAGCAGCAGCGGATGCGTCCGTTGGTCATCTGCTCGGTGATGAGCTCTGCCGCAACAAAGGCGGCTGTACCCGTGGTGTTCTCCACGGAGATATCGAAGGGGGCTTCGAGCGACATTACAACACCGGGGAACTCCGGCATCTTGTCTATCAGTTCGGCCAAGGTCGTATAAGTACCGCCGTCGGGAATCACGTTGCCGGTCTTGTTGTCCACGAAGCGGAACGTATTGTCCACCTGTGCACTTGCGCCTGTGCTCCATGCAATCAGCGCCGCAAGTAAAAATAATGTTCGGGTTAAAATCCTCATATTCTATATCCTTTATTATATATTATTATTCTACTGATTCATCTGCATCCTCTGTCTCGTCCGGTTCCGGAATCACCGGCTGTTTGACGACATGCAGGACGCCGGAGGCATCATATACGAACGCGACTACCGACATGTTGTCCACATTCCAGTGGTCGGCCAACGTCGCTTCGGCCGTGACAGTCTTGTCCTCGCCCTTCGCGATGGCAAACGACTCGCCATAGGCTCCGTTGACCGCGGCGCGGAAGACATGGTTGTGGACGTAGTTCATGTCGCGGCCGCCGTCCGGGAGAAATTGCGGAGCGACGATGCCGTCTTCAGTGAGCCAGATCTGCAGATTGCCGGAAGCAGCCTCAATGCCATAGGCCTCGACGGCGATGTTCACCTTGCGGGTGGCAGCGTCGTATGCGCTATTGACACCGAGCCACACGGGCGACTGCTGGCGCAGAACATCCTGTGCGCCGGCGGCCCACTTGTCGGGCAGAGACGTACCGCCGACGCGGCCTATGCGGCCGGCCGGCTGTGCGGGACGGCCGGCGTCATTGTAGTATTGTTCGCCGACCTCGGTCTGCAAGGCGAGATTGCCGAGAGCGGGCGGGAGCACCATTCCCGCGTGTATCGCCACGGCGACTATCTTGCCGGGATAAATGCGCTCCAATCCCTCGATGACAGGGACGGCATTGGGACAGTTGACACACATCTGGCCCGTGAAGTCCTCGATGAGCACGGCGCGCTGGACCGACGTGGGTCGGCCGCTGTCGTCCGTGCCGTCGGTGATGCCGCCGAGGCCGTCGTCGTAGGACAGATAGCGGTCGTTCTTGTCCACCGTATCACATGAGGCCAGCGTCATGACGGCGCAGGCCAAGGCATATATAACGTTTCTGATCTTCATCTTCATAATGGATTTGGCCTGTCGGCTTAGAAATTATAGTTATAAGAGACGGTGACACCCTTCGACGCGGGGACATATCGGCACACACCGCCGGAGCAGTTGTAGCCGGCGCGCGTACGTCCGTAGCCCACCTGAAGGCGATGGCCGCCGTGGGCGTAGGTGACCGAACCGGAATAATAGTGCTCACGCGACTGATAAGCTCCGTCGACTTCGGGACGGCCGTACATGTCGCTGACCGTGACCATGAAGCGGGGGAGTATAGACAGCTCGAGCAGTCCGAAGGCCCAGTCGCCGCTCTCGTGGTCGGTGGAGAGATACTGTGCCTCGCCGCGCAGGGTAAACTTGCGGTTGAACTGATATTTGCCTTCGGCGACGAATATGTCCGAATGGATCATGCCGCCGTGGCCTTCGACAACGGTCTGGTTGTAGAACTGGTTCATGTACATGAGATTGAGCTTGAACGACTTCGTCAGCTTCTTCTCCAACTGGACGTCGAGGTCCTGATAGTACATGCCATCACCCCACTTCCAGAACGCCGAGCCGTAGCCGTCGGTGCCGTAGCCGCCCGGGGCTGTCATCGCGCCGTCGCGGTCGGTGCGGTTGATGCCGTGCACGTGGGAGTAGTTGACCTTGACCTTCGTGCCGTATTTTCCGCCGAGCACGGTGCGCTTCTTGAAGTTGTATCCCAGTTCCGCCTGATAGGCCCACTCGCCGTTGGCGTTGGTCGCATAGGGATAGAGGGCGGCCAGAGCGTAGGTGTGGTCGAGCGTGAAGGCCGGCAGATGGTTGATGAACGACGACGTCAGCGCGCCCTCGTCGAGACGGCGACGGCTCTTGAACGCCATGTTGTCACTGCGCTTGGCCTGCAGCAGGACGCTCAGTCCGCGCTGCGAATAGGAGCCGGAAAGCATGGCCACATAGCCTTTGCGGTAGATGTAGGGGTAGAGCTTGTCGTAGACGGGGTCCTGAGACTTCTGGGCGTATTCGGCCAGAACGTTGAGTCCGCCCTTCTGGAAGCGTGCCCTGACGTCAAAGGCGTTGACATTCTCGGGCAGGTTGAGGCGGTAACGCGGGTCTTCGACCAGCTGGATGACCTCGTCCTTCTCATGCTTGTTGACAAACGACGCGCCGAGGGTCAGATATGTGCCGTTGTCGCGGAACGAACGGATCCAGTTTTCCAGTCCGATCTCCACGTCGGCACCGGAGATGAGGGCGTCGTTGTAGGTCCAGTAGTTGCGCTGTTTTCCGGTGAGGGCCTTGATGGTCACGCCATCCACGGGGGTGACGGTCACACGGCCGCCGAGCAGGGAGTTGTCGATGCCGAGACTGCGCTCCTCGTAGGTGCGGAGGATAAATCCGGAACCGAACTGCTCATAGAAGTTGCCGGCCGTCACCTCGACGCGCTTCATGTGGAAACGCACGTAGGCGTTGCCCAGTCCCCAGCCCTTGAAGTTGCGGTCAAATCCGGGCAGCGGATGCTCGAGATATTCCAACCGGAGGCCGGCGTCGAGATATTCGTTGTCGTTATACTTGCTCAGCAGGTTCACCTCGGCGTAGGTGTTGGTCAGCACGTCGTCGCGATAGTCGCCCGTGCCGATCTTCGCGTCCTCCTCGGGGACGAGGATGTCGCTCTGGATGCTACCGGTGACCGTGACGGTCTTCTGACGGTCGCTCTGGGCCGCAGCCGAGCAGACTACAACCGCCGCGCCGAACAGGCATAAAAGTCTGTTGGTCATTATTCTTTTGGATATCATTATCGTTGCTGTCAAATCGTTTACGTCGGCTTATTTCTGCAGTTCGCGCACCTTCTCTATCAGTTCGACCTCGGCACCGTCGGTGTAGCCGTTGTGCTTGTAGACGATGTTGCCCTTGCCGTCGACGATGAGGACGTAGGGAATCATCTGGATACCCAGCGCACGCTTGAGGTCGCTGTTGGGGTCGAGCAGTACGTCATATTCCCAGCCGTTGTTGTCCACGAGGGGCTTGACCTTGTTGATGTTCTGCGCCTGATCGATGCTGACGGCGATGACCTTGACTCCGGTCTCCTCACGCCACTCGTCGTAGACCTCGCTGATGGCGGTGAGCTCGCGGTTGCAGGGTTTGCACCATGTGGCAAAGAAGGAGATGATGAACGGTTTGCCGTCGTTCGAGAGTGTGTCCGTGCGCACGGTTTTACCCGTGATGTCCTTCAGCGTCACCGATGGCAGTTGGGCTGAGGCATTGAGGGCAAAAGTCAATGCAAGGACAGCTGTTGCAATAAATTTTCTCATATAGTCTATATGTTATTTCTTTAAATACGTTTGCAAAATTAAACAATTAATTGATAATCAGCCACGTTTTTCGTGGAAAAAGTAACAAAACGGCGAAAAAAGCGGAGGAGAGGCCTCACCAAGGGGAGGCTTATCCAAGGAGAGGCCCCACCAAGGAAAGGCCCCACCAAGGAAAGGCCCCACCAAGGAAAGGCCCCACCCCGGCCCTCCCCAAGGGGAGGGTGCCTGCGGGGGGGGGAGATGGGAGATGGGAGATGGTAAATGGTAGATGGTAAATGTTAGATGGTAGATGTCAGATGGTAGATGGTAAGTATGTCGCAACAATTCGTTTATATTTTGAACACGGAGACACGGAGACACAGAGATTTTATATTTTAACGCAAAGTGCGCAAAGACGCGGAGAAAGCGCAAACACGACATGCCCTTTTGAATGTCTTTAAGTGGGGTAATCTCACTGAGGGTGTTGCAGAACCACATTCTTAGGGGTGGTTAGTCACCAACCGTTATTTAAAATAATGATTTACAGAAAGTTATTGTTCAACCACCCCTAACCCCTCCTTGGAAAGGAGGGGAGTGAGATTACCCCACTTAAAGACTTTCAAAAGGGCATGTCGTGTTGGTATAAACAGGAAAATGTGTGCAGAGAGTAGCTTGGGGAAGGCCCGAGGGCCCCGCCACTTGTCCTGATTTTTCCTGTTTTTAAGCCCGCGAGAATGGGGACTTTCTGATTTTTTCTTTCCCTGCCTCAAAATATCGCAAACACGCGCGTATCAAAATTTAGGGGTCTTCGTGACGCAATCTTTACAAATTCTGCAACCGACTCATCTTCAGTTATTTACAGACAGCTTCATCCCCGCCGGAAAACAACGGCGCCGCGGCGGGTCTGCCGTAAGGCCCTTATTGGTCTGCAACGGGGCCCCCGCGGCATTGCAACAAGGCTGCCGTTGCACGACGAAAGCGGCCCCGTCGCAGACCAATAAGGGCCTTACGGCAGAAAAACGGCGGCTTTTTCGGACAAAATCAGTAAGCAAAAACCTTGCAAAATCTTCGTTCCGGAAGAGCCGTAAGGCCCTCCCGGCTTACCGACACTTCAAAAATCCGGCGGCCGGCGATCATCGCCCCGGACCAACGGGGCCCTTACGGCATCAGAAACACGACGAAAACGAGCAAAAACGGGATTTTTTGCATACAGAATTTTGTAAGAATTTAAGATGGGTCATCCGGAATAACAAAGTAGGGTCGCGACCGCCTCCGTGCCACGAAGGCAACCGCACAACCACCAATAAAAATCACACAAATATCACCCGACCGAAAGATTGAATAAACTGGCACGGAAGCGGTCGCGACCATATTTTGTCTTCCTACATGCCGGATGAACTTTACAGTATATAAACAGTCGCTTCCGCCACTCCCGTCAAACGAGGGAATCCATATACCGGGGGGGGGAAGTGAAAATTCTATAAATTGAGAGTACGAGGCTATTTCCTCACTCTTCCGCTGCCGCATCAAAATACTTCTGTACACCATACAGCGGGATGTTCTCCATCCACTCTTGGTCACGATAGCCAAGCATGGATATGCGCAGACCTTTCAGGTTCTGAGCCGGATGACTCTTTATATATTCAGCCATCGATCGCGCCCTGACATTCACTTCCGCTTTGACTTCAACAGGGATAACCCGTTCGTCCGTCTGTATCACAAAATCAATCTCGGCCGACGTCGTCTCACTGCTCCAATAATAGACCGGAACGTCCATCGCGGCAAGCTGCTGAAGGGCGAACTGCTCCGTGAAGGCACCCTTGAACTCCGTGAACACATTGTCACCGACCAGCATCTGACTGGCCGGAGCCCCGACCATACAACCCAACAATCCGCAGTCAAGCAAGAAGAGCTTGAACGCCCCGAGGTCTTCATAAAACTTTACCGGCATCTGCAGCTCCTTGACACGGCAGACCTTATGCACTATGCCGGCATCGATCAGCCACTGTATGGCAAGTCCATATTCCGCTGCCCGCGCACCCTTCTTGATTACATTATAAATGAACTTCTTGTTTTCCTTGGCCAGCTGCGAAGGAAGCGAACCCAGAACCTGTCCGATACGGACCGTCTCTGTCGCCGTCGTATGCTTGGATATGTCACGCCTGTAAGCGTCAAGTATCTCACGCTGCCTGAGGCGCACTTCCTTCAGGTCATGATCTGCGATATATCCGGCAACAACTTCCGGCATGCCGCCGACAAAATAATACTGGCGGAGAAGTTCTATGTATTTCACGCGGAGCACGTCGGTCATCTCCCACCCCGGGTGATGTAGCAGTTCACACAACGGGACATTGTCCGTAGCCATCAGAAACTCCTCGAAATCCATCGGATACATGTTGAGCATGTTAACCTTTCCCACCGGAAAGGATTCGCCACGGCCGATAGTGACCCCGAGCAGCGAACCGGCCGCAATCACATGATACTCAGGAGCGTTCTCTTGAAAATATTTCAGACAGTGCAGCCCGCGCCTCACTTCCTGAAGCTCGTCAAATATGATCAACGTCCGGCCGGCCTCCACCCGCGTGCCGGTGATGGCCTGAAGCATGAGCAGAATCCTCGGTATGTCATAATCTGACTCAAACAAATCCTTTGCCAACGGCTCTTCATCGCAATTGACATAAGCCACATTTTCAAATTCAAGCTCTCCGAAATGCTTCATCATCCACGTCTTCCCCACCTGACGCGCTCCAAGAAGAACGAGCGGTTTCCGATGAGATGATTCTTTCCACTCTCTCAGCTGTTTTATTATCTTCCGTTTCATAATAAGCTAAACACCTTTAAATCAACATACTTACGATGCAAAGATACACTTTTTCGAGGATATATTCGTCGTTTTAACACACTTTTTCGAGGATACATTTGTCATTTTAACACACTTTTTCGAGGATATATCAACCATTCCACCACACTTTTTCGAGGATAAGACGTCTGCCCAACACCATCCCACCAACAGTAAAAGCACAATAAAATCCAAAGAAATAACCCCTTGCGGGTACAATATTCGGTCTTTTTATGTATCTTTGTACCCGTAAGGGCTTATTACGCGGCCCTGACAACGGTTTTATACCCGCACGGGACTAATATTCAGTCTGTATGATTGTTTTATACCCGTACGGGGGTTAACATTCAAACAACATAATCAGAAACCAACCGGCTTATGGAAATAGGAGAATACATCCGCGCCAAAAGAAAACTGTTCCACCTCACTCAGATTGAACTATCCGAGCGGACGGGCGTAGGAATAAGATTCATCAGAGAACTGGAACGGGGCAAGACCACGGTACAGATGGACAAGGTCAACCAAGTGCTCTATCTGTTCGGGGAAGAGCTGCAACCGGCTAAAATGAAACTGCTATGACACGGGCAAACATTTACATCAACGACCGCTTCTGCGGCACACTCGTCGAGAACTCTGACGGATATACATTCAGATATGACGAGAAATATATCAAAAGCGAGGGGGCTGTGCCACTAAGCCCCACAATGCCTCTTCAAGAGGAGGTGTTTGAGAAGGAGTTTCTCTTCCCTGTCTTTGACGGCCTGATACCGGAAGGCTGGATGCTCGACATCGTAGACAAGACATGGAAGATAAACCCGCGTGACCGGATGAAACTTTTGGTCACGTGCTGTAAAGACTGCATCGGAAACATAAGCGTGAGAGAATATGGAGAAACAAACTAAAAAATGTCTATGCTGCTACAGGGATATCGGACAGGAGACCACTGGAGACTATCATCCGGCCTGCGCGCAGAAGCTGTTCGGAACGCGGAAGATCCCGGAACTGCAATACACCAGAGACAACATAGAGGCACTCGCCCTGCAAATACTCGAAAAGAGCACTTCCGTCACCGGCGTACAGCCGAAACTCTCATTGGACATAAACCGCGGCGGAAAGAACGAACCGGACAAGCTGACCATCGTCGGACTATGGGGTAACTTCATCCTGAAACCGCAAAGTCCGACATACACGGCCATGCCGGAGCTGGAGGACCTGACAATGAAGATGGCCGAAGCTGCCGGCATCGAGACCGCCAGACACGGACTGATAAGAATGGGAGACGGGGAACTGGCATACATCACCAGACGCATGGACAGGGACAAGAAAGGCCGTAAACTGTCCATGCTCGACTTCTGTCAACTGACCAACAGGCTGACGGAACATAAATACAGAGGGGCTTATCTGCAACTGGCCGAAACAATCAAACGATATTCGGCCTCGCCCATGCTCGACGTGCAGCGCTTTTGGACCGTCGTCATATTCTCGTGGATGACCGGCAACTCGGACATGCACTGCAAGAACTTCTCTCTGATTGAGACTGACGGCATCGGCTACCGCCTCTCCCCATCATACGACCTCCTGTCCGTATTGCTCACCGGCATAAACGACCGTGACGAACTCGCCATGCCGCTCGTCGGGGCCGGAGCAGACAACAGTGAGGTGAACACCGGCTTCTCGCGCCCGTCATTCATCGACGCCATGAAAGCATCCGGAATAGAACAAAAAATCGCAGAGAATATCGTCAACAAACTCATAGGATGCCGCGACGGGTGGAACATGGTCATAGACTCGTCATTCATCACAGAAGAACTGAAAGAACGGTACAAGCAGCTGATTGACGAAAGAATCAGCAGACTGAAAGAAATTCCCGACAACACAAACGTCACCAAAAACGCACAAAAAGAATGACAGAGAGTCTATCCGCAAACATGGTCGCAATTTCACCATAGATGTATGACATGCCCGTCATACAAAGAAAAGCCGAAGTATTTCTACTCCGGCAACACTGATTGTTTTTGTCAAATAACAAATCAGAGTGTTATGCTCAACAGTTCTTGTGCAAAACGATGAATACCCGTAAGGATGCGATCAGCTTGTTTTCTGCGAGGTACGGCACGATGATTGAGATAGTTGGACAGTTGCTTCTGATTGATACCTGTCATCTTCTCCATACCGGCAAGAGACATAAAACCTGAGTAATATTCAAGAAAACTTTGAACGTCGAATCGCCATTCTATTTCATAGTCGCCCTTGATTTGTTCCGGCCATCTGTCTTCAGGCAAGTTCTTCTTGATTAAACGTATTGCCTCCGCAGTATCTGCTTTAACCTCCTCAATGGTATCACCTCCTGCGTAGATACCGTCGCAGTTGTCTGAATATGCGTTTAACATATCCTTTGATGCTCCTACAATCATTATAATCTTTTCCATGACTCTTTGGTTCTTTTGGGTTAGACTTTATTTTGTTTCAAAGCACGGAACTCTTACACTCCGTACTTTTTAATCAGTTTGTTTGCAAGTGGTTGGAACATTTCTTTTGACCCGTGATACGGGATTGGTTCGGTCAACTGTCCATCCTTGATGTAGAAGTAGTGACTTCCCTCCGCATGGTCGAATCGGTAACCGGCCTTGATAAATCTTCTATGTAATTCACTGCTCTTCATTCTTTAGTGTATTTGTTATTTCACAATGCAAAAATAGCAAAATTTCTATTATTCACAAAACTTTTCCAAAAGAATAATGGCGATTTTTCTACTATTTAACATACAACCAGCTAAAATGAAACTGGTATGACACAAGCAAAAAGACAAATGACGGTCAACTATTCACATAATCTCATTCCTCCACACAAGTTCGTTTCTCCACACAATTTCACTCCTCCATAATATCACATGTAGAGACATAATCTTATTTTGTCCGGAGCACATGTGCCAAGCAATACAAAAGAACGGGCGGACTGCAGTTTTGCAGTCCGCCCGTTTTCTTCAAATATATGATTGTCTGTTTTGTGCGTGTCTATCGCTTACTTAACCACCTTGCGGCTAACGGTCTTACCGTCAGTATATCTGACCTTCTCGATAACGAGACCCTTGGTTGTGTTCTCAACCTTGCGGCCAGAGAGGTCGAAATATTCCTTTGCAGCAACCTTGCCAGACTCGGTGCTCACACCCTTGATGCCATTAACTAAAAGATCCGAAGAGATCAATACTTTCCAATTTGACAATGCATTATAATAACCTGCTCTACTTTCGTCATTAATGAAATCCTCTCCATAAAGAAAACCGCCCAACATTTCGCCATTCAAAGCAGAAAGAGTAATATTATACTGAGCATCCATTGACATTCCGACAAGCATTTCATCTTTTCCACGCAAATCAGAGCCTATTGGTTGTGTTACGCAATCAGCAGAAAATTTACTTCCATCTTTATTAGTAAACCCAAAAGTGTTGATATATTGATTCTCTGTTACCGCATAATTAGAAGAACCATCGCTAGCCGGAGTAACACTCAGCCACTCATTTCCAACACCTGCTGACAAATTACCACCACGTACATAGAAACCATCATTACCTATATAGGCAAGAACAGGATACTTTGGATCTGATGTTACAACTTTATTGTCATCAAAATAATCATTTGCGCTAGCAGTTGCCAGATAAATAGACTCCATGAAATATGTTTCAGGATATACATCAAGATCCATATATACATCTGTATACAAATCCGTTGTTCCTTTTGCAAACACACCAACCATTGCAGGAATTATCACCTCCCCTGTAGAACGGACATAATATCCGCCAAAGGTTGGTGCTTGACTGGGAACAGCCGTGAATCCTGTTTGACCAGAGCCAGTGACATCACAATCATAAATGCAGAGTTCCACACCAGAAGTAAGCCCTCCCACAACTTGGCCATTGACAAAAGTCAAAGAATCAACACCTGCCTCAGAAAATCTATTCGGCTCTTCCTCTATTTTACCAGCAATGAAAGAAAGATATTCACTCAAATCACCATAAGGAAGAACATATACTTCATTAGATCCATAAGCCACAGCTGCATTAACCATAGTCACACCCATTGAGAATGGATAATAAGTTCCCAAAACTGCTCCACTAAAATAAGCAGCCTCTGCAGTCAGTTGCTCTTCTTCACGGGAAATTGTCTTTGATGCCATCTTAGCACCTTTCACCTTGTTCAAGGGTTGTGACATTACCGTAGAATTGCTTATAGATGTCACACTGAAAGGCTTCTCTAATTTAAGAGAGTTCTTAGAACAAAGATCTTTTTTCATTTTTGACCAACCGTCAAAACTCGTCTGAGCATCTGCACAAACAGAAATGGCAAAAGCTGCAAACAATAATGTAAACTTTTTCATACGCTTAATTAATTTAATAAAATATTAGTTACCCTATTTATATTGGTTCTTTGGTTGGGCATGTATATACATGCCCAACCATAAATCCTCCGTTATTGAATTTTATCAAGAACTGGTTGTTCTATTTCCATCAGAATGTTTCGCGCCAATGCAATATTCTGTACCGTTGACGTATTCAGGCGGAAAGTAGTTGCCGTAAAAGTAACAGCATGTATATTACCACAAGAAAGCATTATGTCGCTAAGCCAAGAACCTTTTCCCTCATTTGAGAAACTACAAGTAACATTTCCGCTATCCATCATTATATTTCCACCAATAATTACAGTATCATTTAGAGCAACAGCACCCTTATTTTCCGGATGATTTGGATCTGGAACTGTCTTAACGTCTACAAGAGACGAATAAACATAGAACCTTCCATAACGCTGACAGTACGAGCCCGCTGAAAATGACAAATATAAACTTTCTAACGAAAAGTTCATCGGAATCTGAACCCCCGCAAAATCTGATGGACAAAAATACAATCTATCCACCGTTTCTCCACCAATAATATTCCCAGAATAGGATATTGGTTGCCCTTTCGCGTCATATCCAGACAAGTTATAAGCACCCGTAAAATCATATTGCGTGATTTCAATCTGGTCCTCATAACCACAAGAAGAAACTTTCACTACACCTTTACGAACAGGTTCCTGTCCATTTCCCCTGGCGATGGATATCGTCAGTTCTTCACCATCAATCGAAGCATCAATCCAATCCTTTGTCGCAGAAACAGAAACAGGATATGTATGAGAAACCGTTCGTATAACTTTCTCGTCTATATGACCAGCAAGAGTTATACTCTTTTCTCCACTTACTTCAAAAATCATACCTCTTTGCAACACAGGAACGGTCATAGTTTCTGAACCATCTGTTATTGTCAATATAGCTGTACGTCCTTCTAAACCAGTATTCGGCTCTACAATTACTTTTATAACGCCATTATCCATACTGAAAGAACACCATGCTGAATTTGACGAAACAGAAACATCACGTGATGATTGTACCTCCACAATACCTTCACCTCCCTCTGCCGGCATATCTGAAACTGTAGAACGAGCAACTGATATTTGTTTAGCAGCAAGGTATTCGCTGCCAACTTCGTCATCATCACTACAAGAAACGACAACACACATTGCTGTCATTGCCAATATTATAGTCAGTATCTTATTCATAATCAATTATTTTTTTACCATTCGGGTCATTCCATCCAAAACATAATTACCGGAAATCAACCAAGATTTGTGGGAAGAGAAGAAGTCTCGGACATCAGCTCCATCAAGAGACTCCCCATTCTGGAAACACCACAGAATAAGTCCGCCTGAAACAAAGTCTTCGTAACCATTGCTCGTCACAATATACTCTTTCTCATTTTTGACATTGGCACTTATGACAAGGCCGACCTCGGGAGACCACGACAGATATGAGCCATCCGTGTCAAGCAAAGCTAACTGTATCTGCACTCCATCTTCTTCTCCAATCAACTGAGTAGAAATAGTAAGTGCCCCCCTACCCTTGCTATAATTACAAAGAATATCAAACTTAGGGTTAAGTCCCTTCATAAGATATCCGGTTCCATCCTCTGACGGTACGAGAGAAACAGAATACTTGCCGCCAGCGGTATATAACGTGTATTCTCCTTCAAAGGTTATATAGTCTCGCCAATTCTCGGGACGGAAACAATCCATCGAAATCACCTGACCACCAGCATTAAGAGCCATCAGACGTGTATTCTCGCTATCAAAACTGAAACTGTCAAAAGCATAAGAGCCCTCGCCGATGAATGACTGCAGACGAATACCCTTGTCTGTATAAGTGAACGGCACACTTATAGAATCGGCAGGTTCGGTTGTCACAAACTTCACTTGTCTATTGTCCACATCGAATTTTGCCTCAACTTCTTTGCCGCCGACAAGTCCTTTTGCAGTACTGAATACCACTTCATCCGCCATTGTACGCACTTTCTCCACATATTCGCCAGCCGGCATGGAAAGGGGGAACATACGCATGACATTCTGGGTTTTCTTTCCCTTTAGAACAATCATTTCCGGAGTTGCGCTCATCACCAGGAATTCAAAATCCGCATTTTTTCCTTCATAGTTGCTCATGCTCGGCGTTGCCATATCGTGCAAAACCTTATTATATGTATCGAATGTCAACACGGGGCCATTGTCGGTCGTCAACTTATAATAAGAAGTACAAGGTTCCGTTATACGTTCTGAAACAGCCGTACATGTAGATTCGTCGAACTTCACGGCAAAGGCATAACCGCCATGAGCAGCATTTATACCGGCATAATAGTCTATCACCCATCCGTTTGCAGCACTCATCAAAACGTCTTTTGTTTCTTTTAAGGTCTGCTGCATCCGGCTGTTTGAAGAGTCATCAAACACATCTTCCTGATCTTTCAGACATGATGTGAGAAGCACGGGAACAGCGCAAAGCAATACTGCAATTCTTATAATGCTATTTTTCATAATCATTCTCATTTTTAATTTACGCTCAAATCACTCAAATCCACCTTGCCATCTACGATGTGATGCTCACGACGCAATATAGATTCACGAAGTGCATCAATATCAATATTCCATGTCTCTTGCATGTAATTGCGCACAATATCCAACTTCTGCTCAATAAGACCACGACCCTCTGCAGGTTCCTCAAGAGTTCCGTCTGCCTCATCCATCCACTCATCCCACTTCTCCTGAGTATTTGTCAGATAGGTAGAAAGCATTTCGGCAAAATCCTCACGATGCGAATGCTGGGAATAGTCTGTAATAAAGCCACGCTGCAAATGATCTGCCTGGAATTCCGGATTACTCCATTTGTCTGACAAATAGCCCGGAGTAATCAACTGGAATGAAGACGGATACTCATAAGTCTGGTGCAGAATATGACTGAACTCGTGATGTATGGTCTTAAGATAATAAGTATTCAAATCGTCCACATTATCCTTAAACATGTCAATGTAATTAACACCCATAAGGGTAATCTTTCGTCCGCCCTCTGCAGTACCAAGTTCAAACGTACCGTTGTTGCGATAGTGGAATTCACCCTCTAAATAGAAGAGTTTCGGAAAGTAGTTACATGTAAATTCCATTCCAGCAGTCTCGATGTAAGCGTCTATACAGCTATACTTCACTATATGCGCCATCTCTACGGCCTGATCATACTGAGCAGGCACGGTGTAATAGTTCTCGTCACTTTCATTATATTCGTAACGATACTTGACTACGATATTGAACGGCTGAACATAATTAACATCAAGCCAATCATCAAAAGGAGTCCTCTCCACCACGTCCACTGCAATCACACTTTCTGAGGACAAATCATCCTCCGAACAAGAAGTTGTTATCGACATGGCTACTCCTGCCAATAATAATGAATATATGAAGTTTCTTCTCATTGTTTCTTTATTTTCGCTTTATAAAAGTCATTCCTTACTTATTCATCTGAAAGCCAGGTGTCGGTCCATAAAGTCCTGGATTAGGCTCCATACCTGCTATTACGACCTGATTAGGCAACTGAATAGCACGACGCGGGTCTTTCACCAAAAGAGAATCTGTATAAATCTCCGGCTCACTGTCCGAGTTCATCTGACGGCGGGTTATGGTAATACCATATCGCTTAATATCAAACCAACGCAATCCCTCATGGATCGTTTCAAGACGCTTGAAGTTCAAAACACACTGCAACATGCTCTCCTGTACACTACCCTCTCCCTCTATCTCGAAAGCCGGATAAAGATGACGCTTCTGAGTAGGAGCGAAAGAAGTGTAATAAGCCATATTGTCATAATAGTTCTTCACTACATCTGTAGTCAACGTCATATTGGATTTTGTCCAATTCTGCATCCATACTGTCAAATCAGCACAGGCTTTGTCATACAGCTTCAACATAACATAAGCCTCGGCGCGTTCCAACAGTGTTATATCCGCACGGAAAGGCACAGCAACTGTATGATAATATCCGGTTTTTGATACAGGATCGGTTTCTTCAAACAACATAGGAGTCTTTGCGACAAGCGCTCTGTCCATAGTACCACCTTTGAATACCAACGGAAGACAACGCATCATTGTATATTCTCCCCAAAGATTATTGGCTTCCAAAGTCTCATTCTTAGAAATGAAACTGTTATGAGAATACTTTGTTGCCATAATATAATTAGAGAAGAATATACCGGCTCCGGAAACCGCGGTAGTCATCAAAAAATTACACTTAGCTGAAGCTTTGATATAGAGATTGTTTCGCGGATCAAGATTATTGGTAATACCATAACTCTCCATCTCATTCCAATCACGCAAAAGAGATTTCGGAGATGTGCCGAGGCAAACATTCGCACATTCGACTGCCTTATCCCATTTCTCGTAGAACAAATAGAAACGCGTTGCAAAAGCATAAGCAGCTTGTCTATTAAAGTGATATTTAGGCTGGCTGTAATGCGTATCACCAACCAAAGGCAATCCGTCTTCTATGTCTTTCGCGATTTTGGCATACACCTCTGCAACCGTACCGCGCTCATAATGCGGATTCAGGCCTGCTTCAACAGATAGCATATACGGAATACCCAAATCCGTATTGCTGGTGTTCGCATTGTAATTCTGACAGAATTCATTCACCAGCAAGAAATGATGGTATGCCCTGCACATCAAGGCCTCGCCCTTTGCCTCTTTCATTTTGGGCTCCAACGGCTCCGGCATCTCTGCTATAGCTTGAAGTGCGTGGTTTGCTGTAGATATTGCATTATAGCTATCTGTCCACATATTCATCACGCCATCATTATCAACTTCGGTCATGTCATTCCACGTATAAGCCTGCTTTATGAATCTGTCATCGTACTTGGAATAACGTGGACCCATATCGTCCGTATTATCTGACAGACATTCATTAATCATCGCATAACTATGACGTGTATATGCAGAAGTAAGCAATGATATTACTTTTTCTTCAGTATCGAGCTCAGTGCGGTTGTCCGGATTTTCGTCAAGGAAGTCATCACAAGAAGTGAAAGACAATCCGGCAAAAAGAGACAACCCCAATATATATAATAAATTACTTCTCTTCATTTTCGTTCTGTTTCTATTTTTAAATACCAACCTTTAAAGTCAAAGTAAACTGCTTAGGCATAGGCGATGCCACACCTCCTGTATTAAAGAATTCAGGATCTTGCCCATTCAGTTTCTTATCTGCATAGAGCAGGAAAAGATTTGTTGCCTGAAGTTTCAATGAGAGATTAGAAATTCTCAACGCTTGAGTTATGTTTGAGGGGAACTCATAACCGAGAGAAATCTCTTTCATTCGGATAAAATCACCTTTTGCGACACGTTCCGTACTATAGTTGTATGCCTGATAAGCTTTGCTCAACTCCGAATCGTTTTTATTCTGAATCTTACTTGCGATAACAGGAATATTGGTTCTATATTCATCGCCAGGCACAATCCAACGATTGTTAAACTCTTTCGGCATCGACACGAGGTCATCGTATTCGTTAGAGAAAATCGGATCCAAACGTACGACATTACCAAACGAATATGTTATGAATACGTTCAAACTGAAATTTTTATATCTGAATACGTTACCGAAACTTCCCACATTGGTCGGTTCTGACGGACCTTCATATTTCAAGAACTTCAATTTCTCTGGATCATACTCTTGAACATTGACGCCGGAAACGCTGACATTTCCATCCTGATCCAAGAATGTAGGCAATCCCTCTTCATTCAGTCCCATGAAAGGAATAGAGAATATACTTCCACGAGGATAGCCGACCATTGAGAAGCCGTTACCAGAAAGATATTCATACATACGGTTCATGGTGTTCAGTTCCGTCACCTCATTCTTCATGTAACTATATATGAAGTCCGTAGTCCAAGTGAAGTCCTTTGTTTTGATATTGACCGTACTAAGAGCAAGCTCAATACCACTTGACTTCATCTTTGCCACATTACCGTATTTCGCCTGTTCTCCACCTACAGCCTCTGTGTTTACTATACCGATAAGGTCATAGTTGCGGCGAGTATAAGCATCGAATGACAAGTTGATACGATTCTTCAAGAAACCGGCTTCAAAACCGAAGTTAAACTCATGCTTTTTCTCATAAGTAAGATCTTCATTAGCCAGCGCATCGATATAGAGAGCAGATTCCGTAACATCAGCGGATGGACGCCAAGGATTATCGGCCATTATTACAACACGCGAATTTGTTACGAATGAGGGTCCACGGTCTGCTGTCAAAGAATAAGACAGCTTGAACGTGAGATTCGACAGCACTGAACTGAGTTTGTCAAACCAAGGCTCTTCGTGAACGTTCCAGGCACCGGAGACGTTCCAGGTGGGAAGCCAACGGGCACTGCGACTCTTTCCCATTCGGTTTGTTCCTTCATAACGGTAGGTTCCTGTTACGGAATAACGCTTTTTCCATGAATATGTGGCCACACCGACAAAAGCGGCACTACGCTCTTGAGTGTTGGTCATCTCGTAGTACTGTGAGTTTTCTTCCTGACTCTTCTTGAATACAGCGTATGCCCATGAAGGAATTTCTCCCATCTCATACTGCATACCCCATCCACGGAACCACGTATAATGACGTTCGGTGTTGTTGACCTCCATTGCTCCGTAAAGGTTTACGATATGATCTTCATTGAATACATCATTATAAGAAGCTGATGCGCGGAAGTCATATCCGAACATACGGTTGTCGCGACGGTCGAGAATACCTCCGTGAGGAAGAATCGTAACAGGCAGGGCATAGATATCATCCGGATTCGTGTACAAATAGTTATTACGATCACGAATGGCTGTGGTACCCATTGCACGATATGCTTCTGCCTGATTTGAATTATCCTTAATATTATGTTCCTGACTGGTCGCAGCATACTTTATGGCACCCAAGGCTGTCAATTCTACCTTCGTTATGGGCTTATAAGACAGAGACGCCTGCATGCGGAAGTCAACCACGTTAAGATCCATATAGTTATTTTCCAACTCATGGAATACATTAAACGGAGCATAATTCCTTGTATAATACACATTAGGATCCAATGCACGCGAAGTATTTAGTGCATACGAATAAGGATTTATATCAAAAGCGCGGCTCACCTCACCCGTCACAGGATTTGTTGTCGAACTGATGGTTCCCGGCGCTGTTTGCTTACGGTAAGATGCATTACCAATAATGCCTGCATTTACTTTGGATGACAATTTATAATTTGCATTGAAATTTGCCGTATAACGCGACACGTCACTCTTCTTATACCATCCCGGATCATACATCGCACTCACAGATGCATAATACTGAGCCTTCTCCGTACCAGCCGTTATACTTACAGAATGTGTGTGCTGTATGGAGTTAGAGAACAATTCCTTAAACCAATTGGTATTGCGATACTCTGCTCCGCGCAGATATTCAGCTCTTGCCTCTGCCGTATTTTTCAGCATAAACTGACCCGTTATAGGATTATATTCGCTCATCAACTGATACATTTTTCCATAGACACCACTGTTTGCAGCATTGGCCGTCTCTGCATAGTTCAGATATCCTTTCTGCTGGAGCTCCTGATAAATAGCCATCTGATCCTGAGAATTCATGATGTTAAATGTCGAATAACTTGGAATCAGACGCATAGTATACTCACCTGTATAGCTGATACGTGCTTGACCGGCCTTACCTTTCTTTGTCGTTACGACAATCACACCAGCCATAGCACGGGCACCATACACCGAAGTCGCAGAACCATCTTTCAAAATTTCAAAACTCTCGATATCATCAGAGTTAAGACCTGCGATGGCAGAACTGATAAGGGTGTTGGCATCACCTGAAGACAACTGGTCTGCACTGACATCCACAACATCCTCCATAATTACACCATCTACAACCCAAAGAGGCTTTGAATTACCATATATAGATGTAGAACCACGCACACGAATTTTCGGGGCTGTACCAAACGTACCCGATACATTTTGCACAGATACACCAGCCGCCTTGCCTTCAAGTGAGCGGCTGATATCAGCCACACCGTCCAGCTTGGCTGAACTTGCATCTATTTTTGTAGTAGAACCAGAGAAGAGGCGTTTATCCATCTTCACCATACCCGTCACCACAACGTCACCCAGAGTGTGGGCATCCGACTGCAAAGTGATTTTCATGTTTGCCTTAGGTGTCAAGGTCTGTGTCACCATTCCGATGTAGCTCACCTGAATCTTTTTGCCCGCAGGCACAGTCAGGGTGAAATGACCATCGATGTTGGTAACGGTTCCCGTCTTTGACCCAACCGGAATTACCGAAGCTCCGATAATCGGCTGGCCGTCATCCTGAGATATCACGGTTCCTGTCACCTTTGTTTGGGCCAATGCCATTCCTATCGACAGGAACAGGCATGCCAAAATCATGGTTAATCTTTTCTCCATAAATACTCTCTTAATTACTTTTAGGAAATAAATATCAAATTACAACTTGCAAAGTTAAGCATTTTTTTTATATTACAACACAATAACAGCAATTTTTGCAAAATTTATGCAGTTTATTCCGATAATCTGAAAGATATGTTGACATTTTGTTTTTAAATTGAATAAAAATACAGCAGGACGTCTGCGAAACAAAAAGCCATGACGAGGCAGCAAGCGGGATACACCTATTATATTATATATAAGCAAGACAAAAGTTGATTTGAAGCATTTTCAACTTCAAACAAACTCTATTTCAACTCTATTTCAACCGCAACCGAGGGGATAAAAAGAAAGAAGGTCCTCATTGCTGAAGACCTTCTTTGGTGATCCGTTTGGGGCTCGAACCCAAGACCCCAACATTAAAAGTGTTGTGCTCTACCAGCTGAGCTAACGGATCCCGGCTACCCGATATTCGGAAAGCGAGTGCAAAGGTAATGCTTTTTTTTGATATGACCAAATTATTCCGGCATAATTTGCATTTAACGACCGTTTTTGTTGCTTTTCGTTACCTTTTTTCTCGTTTAGTCTCTTCCCGTCCCCTTCCTATTCCTCTTTGTGTGTGTCTGTGGCGACTTCGGCGTCAGGTGGCAGACTGTTTGCACCTTCTTTGGTCACATAACGTTTGTAGTAGGCGATAAGCAATGTGGTCAGAGGCAGAGCGATTATGAGTCCGAGAAAACCGAGGAGTGACCCCCAGACGGACAGAGAGAGAAGCAGAACGGCAGGATTGAGCCCCATCGCCTTACCCATGATTTTAGGGACGAGCACCATGTCGGTAATCACCTGCACGACGGCAAAGACGCCCAGTGCCGAGGCGAGGATTATCCAGAAGTTCTGTCCCGTGTCTGCCGCCTTGAGTGCCGAAAGAAAGACGATAGGTATCAAGGCGAGTGTGTGGACGTATGGGATGAGACTCATCAGCCCGATCATTATACCGAGGCCTATGGCCATCGGGAAACCGACGATGGTGAAACCTATGCAGCAGAGTATTCCGATGCACAACGCCACAAGGCTTTGGCCACGGATATAACTGTTCAGTTCTCGTTCGACATCATCCGTGAGAGCCCTCCAGAACGGGCGGTTCTTTTGCGGAAAGAGCCGTATGAATCCGTCGGCCAATTTCTCGTAGTCTTTCAGGATGAAAAACATGTAGAGCAGAGTGATGAGCGACGCGATGATACTCATTATCACGCTGGCCGTTTTGCCTATCAGGGCAAACATCTTCGGCATAGCCTGCCGTATGGCGTCAGTGAAGCTGTCGTCACGGAAGAGTTCCTCCAGAGTCCGTTTGTTCTCAGCCATCCATCTTTGTATGGCGGCGGGAAAATTGACTATATTCGTCGTCTCGTGAAGATACCGCCCGACGAGATATCCCAGCCGTTCAAACTGTTCTACCATCGGTGGAATGATGAGATAGACGATTCCGCCGATGACTGCCAACAAGAAGAGCAGTGTGACTATGATTGACGGTATTCGTCCGGGGACATGCATGCGGTATTGCACAAATCTCACCGTCGGATAGAGCAGATAAGCCAGCAACCATGCGACGAAGAACGGCAACAGCACGTTGCTGAGATAGTTTGCCGTATATATGATGGCGGCAGCCAGCAATCCGCCGAGCAGCCATCGGACAAATCTGTCGAATGTGATAATCATAGGCACATTGTGTTGTTATTCCTTTACTCCTTGACAGTTTTCTTTTATTGCTTTTTGATAACAGTCCCGGCAAAGCGGTTCATATTCTCCAGTCTCACCGAGCAAGACCCGTCGGTCGCTGTCCACGATGCGGTGGCTCACGTAAGCCAGCGCACCGCACTTGACGCATATTGCGTGAACCTTGGCCACCTCGTCAGCGATGGCACAGAGGGCAGGTATCGGTCCGAACGGCACGCCCTTGTAGTCCATGTCCAGCCCGGCGACAATCACGCGGACGCCGCGGTTGGCCAGCTTGTTGCAGACACTGACAATCCCGTTGTCAAAAAACTGCGCTTCATCAATGCCGACCACGTCGATGTCGGCCGACAGTTTCAGTATCTGCGACGCTGATGTCACCGGTGTCGACTTTATCGAGTGACGGTCGTGGCTGACCACATTCTCTTCCGAATAGCGGGTATCCATCGCCGGCTTGAATATTTCCACTTTCTGACGTGCAAATTCCGCACGTCTCATACGCCTGATCAGCTCTTCCGTCTTGCCGGAGAACATCGATCCGCACACCACTTCTATACGTCCGGGGCGGTGTGCCTCCCCTGTCAAATTGCCTGTCATTTGATTGCAAAAGTACAAATACGTTTTAAAAATTGCAAAGAAAGGCCGGCCTTTTTTTGCCGATAGCAAATAATTACTTACATTTGTCGGCAATATGGGCATATTATATATAGTACCCACGCCTGTGGGCAATATGGAGGACATCACCTTCCGCGCCATCCGCATCCTGCGCGAGGCAGACCTCGTGTTGGCGGAGGACACCCGCACGTCGGCTGTTCTCCTCAAGCACTACGACATACGGAATCACCTGCTGTCCCACCACAAGTTCAATGAGCATGGCACGTCCGCTTCCGTTGTCAGCCGCTTGCAGTCCGGCCAGACCGTCGCCCTCATCAGCGACGCCGGCACCCCCGGCATCAGTGACCCCGGATTCTACCTCGTTCGCGAGGCCGTCCGCGCCGGAGTGGAAGTCCAGTGTCTCCCCGGAGCGACCGCATTTGTCCCCGCCCTTGTCTCCAGCGGCCTGCCCTGCGACCGTTTCTGCTTCGAGGGATTCCTTCCCCAGAAGAAAGGCCGTCGGACGCGCCTTGAGTCATTGAGCCGCGAACAGCGCACGATGATATTCTACGAATCCCCCTATCGCCTCGTCAAGACTCTCCGTCAGTTGGCCGAGGTCTTCGGAGGCGACCGTCAGGCCAGCGTCTGCCGTGAGATATCCAAGGTCCATGAGGAGAGCGTGCGCGGCACACTGACCGAAGTCGCCGACCATTTCACTGAGACCGAGCCGCGTGGCGAAATCGTCATCATCGTCGCCGGAGCCGATCCAAAGGACATCGCCGAAGAAGAAGCCCCCAAGGGACGCAATAGAAAACGAGAGAGAGAAACCAATAAAAACGAAGAATTATGAAAAAACTATTATTCATAGCCGTAGCTCTTATGGCTATTGCATCATGCAAACAGGAAAAACCAAAAATCGACGTTGCTGCCGTCATGCAGCGCGACTCGCTCAATCAGGTCATCGAACAGCGTGATAACGAAATCAACGACATGCTGGCAACATTCAATGAGATAGAGGAGGGCTTCCGCGAAATCAACGAGGCCGAACACCGTGTGAGCATTGCCAAGCAAGGAGAGGGTTCATCCCGCACGGAGCGTATCCGCGAAAACATCCAGTTCATCCGTTCCACGATGAACCAAAACCGCGAGCTCATCGCCAAGCTGCAGCGCCAGCTCCGCGAAAGCACATTCAACGGAGACCAGCTCAAGCGGGCCATCGAGAACATGACCGCACAACTTGAGGAGAAAGACAAACAGCTCCAGAAGCTCCGCGAGGAACTGGATGCGAAGGATATCCACATCACCGAGCTGGACGAGCAGATAGCCGGACTCAACACCAACGTGTCGGCACTCAAAGAAGAGACCACCCAAAAGACCGCCACCATCAACACCCAGGACAAGCAGCTCAATACAGCATGGTTTGTCTTCGGCACAAAGGACGAGCTTAAGGAGCAGAAGATTTATGTCGACGGCAAGGTGCTCAGCTCCAACTTCAACCGCGACTACTTCACCAAGATAGACATCCGCGTGGACAAGGAGATCAAGCTCTACTCACGTTCGGCAAAGATGCTCACCGCCCATCCGGCCGGCAGCTACACCCTCGAGCGCAACGCCAACAAGCAGTATGTCCTGCGCATCACCAATCCCCAGCAATTCTGGAGCACAAGCAAATATCTCGTTGTGCTCGTGAAATAACGGGCCATGAGTACGCACATCTGATGCAAAGCAGATGTAGTAACGTATCAGAATGATTAAAGTAAGGGTGTGGGTCAAAATGCATGGGAAGCACATCGCTTTCTATGCATTTTGACCCACACCCTTACTCCGTACATATATTATATATGTTATCGCCCAAAGGAAAAAGAGAGGGAGTTACGAAATTCGTAACTCCCTCTCTTTTTGATGTAGCGGGGGTGGGACCCGAACCCACGACCTCCGGATTATGAATCCGACGCTCTAACCAGCTGAGCTATCCCGCCATTGCTTATTTGCGGGTGCAAAGGTAGCACAAAGTTTTGAAACGACAAAATTTTATCGCAATTATTTGCGCACGACAGTGAAAATAATACTAAAATCCACCATAACAACCCCAACAGTCCACCACAACAAATCCTAAAACCCAACCCTCCCAAAGGGAGGTAGCTTAATATGTATTTGAGTCCATGTCGTCACTCAAAGAGTAATCAAGCTCCCTCCCTTTGGGAGGGTTGGGGTGGGTCTTAGGGTTAGGGTCTTGGGGTGGGTTTCGGGTGGGTTTCGGGGCTGCAATTCAGAGCGTCAGATATGAAAAAACGCAAAAAATGCGGCGCTCTGACTTTTTTGTGCTAATTTTGCAGTGCAATAGGCGCCTCGGCGCAAAAAGGACATTAATGTTTCGCATTAAGAAGTTAGACATATTCATACTCAAACAGTTCGGACTGCTGTTTATCGGAACATTCTTCATCTGCCAGTTTGTGCTGATGATGCAGTTTCTGTGGCGCTACGTGGACGAACTGATCGGCAAGGGCCTGTCCATCGAAATACTTGCACAATTCTTCTGGTACATGGGCCTCATGCTCATACCGCAAGCCCTGCCGCTTGCCATCCTTCTCTCCTCGCTCATCTCGTTCGGAAACATGGGAGAGAGTTCCGAGCTGACAGCCATCAAGGCCGCAGGCATATCGCTCATGCAGGCTTTCCGCCCGCTTATCATCGTGGTTGTGATGATAAGCGGATTATCATTTTACTTCCAGAACGTCGTCGGGCCGGAGGCTAACAAGTCATTCCGCCAGCTGCTTCTTTCCATGAAGCAGAAGAGCCCCGAACTGGAAATCCCCGAAGGCATCTTCTACGACGGCATACCCAACACCAATCTCTATGTCCACCACAAAGAGCTCGAGACCGGCATGCTGTATGGCGTGATAATATACAGGATGAACGGCGGCTATGAAGATGCCGCAATCATTCTGGCCGACTCGGGACGTCTGCAGTCGACGGCCGAAAAGAAGCACCTGCTCATGACCCTGTACAGCGGCGAATGGTTTGAGAACATGCAGTCGCAGGACATGGCCGGCAGCGCCAGTGTGCCATATCGCCGCGAGACATTCTCGACAAAGAAGATTGTGCTCGACTTCGACGGCGGTTTCAACATGGCCGACGTCGCGGGCATATCATCCAGCGCGCAGTCGAAGAGCATGGGGCGCATCATCCACGACATCGACTCCATCCGCGAATTCAACGACAGCGTGGGCCACGCCTACTATAATGAAGCCAAGAAGACAACGTTCTATCTGCCACAAGTCTCCCGAAAAGACTCCACGACACTTTCCGCCGAGCTCACCGCCGGGTCTTCGGATATCGACTCCGTCTACGCACGTCTCTCCAACAGCGAGCGTCTGGCCGCCGTGAAAGAGGCGATGAGCACGATACGCATGTGTACGTCGGAGCTGGAGATGAAAGGCAGCTACACGCAAAGTCTCAACCGCAACGAGCGCACCCACAGGATCGAAGCCATCAACAAGGTCACACTCTCGTTGTCGTGTCTGATATTCTTCTTCATCGGCGCTCCGCTCGGAGCCATCATCCGCAAGGGCGGACTTGGCGTTCCGGTCATCATCTCCGTGCTGGTGTTCATCATCTATTATATCTTCGAGAACTCCGGAATGAGAATGGCGCGCGACGGCAACTGGACCGTCTGGTTCGGCAAATGGATTTCGACCTGTGTGCTCACACCCGTCGCCATATTTTTCACTTATAAGGCAAACAACGACTCCGTTGTCTTCAACGTCGACCTATACATTAATATAATAAGCAGCATGCTCGGATTGCGCACCAAGCGCCATCTCTATCAGAAGGAAGTCATCATCACCGACCCCGACTATGCCGGAGACGCCGAAAAACTGGAGCGCATCAGCCGCGAGGTGGAGGAATATTCGCAAAGGCACAACCTCCTGCGTGCCCCCAACCCGATAAAGGTGTTCTTCCGCAATGGCGACGACAGACGCATAAGGGAAATCAACAACGAGCTCGAAGCCATCATCGAGGACCTGTCCAACACGAAAGACATTGTTGTGATGAACGAGCTCAACAACTATCCCGTCCTGGCCACCCACGCTCACACACGGCCGTTCCGCAGGCGGTGGCTCAACGTCATCACCGGCCTGTTCTTGCCCGCCGGCATCTTCTTCTACCTGCGCATGTGCCGCTTCAGGCTTCGTCTCATGCGCGACCTGAAGACCATCATCAAGACAAACGGGGCAATCGTCGAGAGAATACGGTCGAGGAGTGTGGAGTGAGGAGTGTGGAGTGAGGAGTGAAGAGTGAGGAGTGTGGAGTGTGGAGTGTGGAGTGAGGAGTGAGAATAGCTTTAAGGACTTTAAGGTCCTTAAAGACCTTAAAGTCCTCAAAGACCTTTACCCTCCACAAAAGAAGCAAAAGAACAAAACCAATTATATATTATGTCAAAGACCCAGATAAGCACAATAGAAGAGGCCATTGCCGACTTCAAGGAAGGCAAATTCGTGATTGTGGTGGACGACGAGGACCGCGAGAACGAAGGCGATCTGATAATCGCAGCCGAAAAGATAACGCCCGAGAAAGTCAACTTCATGCTCAAGCACGCCCGCGGAGTGCTTTGCGCTCCCATCACGCTGTCCCGTTGCGCCGAACTGGACCTGCCGCATCAAGTCGAAGACAACACGTCGATGCTCGGGACACCGTTCACCGTCACCATCGACAAGCTCGAGGGATGCACCACCGGCGTGTCGGCCGCCGACCGCGCCGCCACCATACGCGCACTGGCCGACCCCGCCTCCACGCCCCAGACATTCGGACGTCCGGGCCACATCAATCCGCTCTACGCTCAAGACAACGGAGTGCTGCGCCGCAGCGGACACACCGAGGCCGGCGTAGATCTCTGCCGCATGGCCGGCCTCTACCCTGCCGCCGCCCTGATGGAGATCATGAATGACGACGGGACGATGGCACGTCTGCCCGAACTGACCGTCATGGCGGAGAAATACGGCATCAGAATCATCTCCATACGCGACATGATCGCCTACCGGCTGAAGAAAGAGTCGCTCATCGAGGTCGGCGACCAGGTGGACATGCCGACCAGATACGGCCACTTCCGGCTCATCCCGTTCCGCCAGAAGAGCAACGGGCTGGAGCACATGGCACTGATCAAAGGCACATGGCGGGAAGACGAGCCGGTGCTCGTCCGCGTCCACTCCTCCTGCGCCACGGGCGACATCCTCGGCAGCATGCGCTGCGACTGCGGCGAACAGCTGCACAAGGCGATGGAAATGATCGAGCGGGAGGGCAAGGGAGTCATCATCTACATGCAGCAGGAAGGCCGCGGCATCGGACTGATGAACAAGATAGCAGCCTACAAGCTCCAGGAGCAGGGTTACGACACGGTCGACGCCAACGTCCACCTCGGATTCAAGCCCGACGAGCGCGACTACGGATGCGGTGCGCAGATGCTCATGCACCTCGGCATCCACAAGATGCGTCTGATGACCAACAACCCCGTCAAGCGTGTCGGCCTCGAGGCCTACGGCATCGAAATCGTGGAAAATGTGCCCATCGAAATCCAACCGAACGAGTTTGACTACCGGTACCTTCAGACAAAGAAGAACCGCATGGGCCACACGCTCCATCTTTAAGAAGCCCCACCCGACCTCCCCGAAGGGGAGGAGCTGAGAGGGTGACGGGGAGTACTTTAAACCAACATCCGCATTTTGCGGATAAAAACGTGAAAATACGGAAACGCAAAGACCGCAAAGACGCAAAGAATTCTCTTCATATTAAATTCTTTGTGTCTTTGCGGTCTTTGCGTTTTATAAAACACGAGTAAGGTCCGACCCCACTTGTTACGTAATATTTGTTTACAAAATCGTGTTCGGAAAATAGCTCAAAGATATGTCTTTTCATGACCAATAAGGCCCTTAAAGCATCAAGAAGAAGGTTGGGAAGCAGCAGACTCCTCCCCTTGAGGGAGGCCGGGAGAGGCTTTAAGGGCCTTACGGCTTTTGAATTTTGAAAAAGTTCGCGAGTTTTTGATTGCCCAAAAGAGGTCAAAAAGCGGGTTTCGCCGAGCAATAAGGCCCTTATTGCATCGCAACGAGCACGCCGTCATGTTGCAACAAGCGCCCCGTTGCAATGCAATAGCGGCCCCGTTGCAACCCCGCGGGGCCCTTACGGGAAGCCCACGCACCCCCTCCGGGGGAATCCGAGGAGACCGCCTGTTTGTAAGTGATTGCGCGTCAGCGGGTTGCAAAAACTTTGATTTTTTTCGCAAAAAACAGCCCCGATTTTGACCTTCGCGAGATTTGAAAATTTGGGCCCAAGGCGGAAAAAAATTTGAAAAGTGGCCCTAAAAAACGGCCTTAAATTCAGAATATTTTCAACAAAACGCCTTCCACTCGCGAGCAAGCCGGCACCGCACGTCACGGCACCGTCAATCGTACCAATTTCCTCATGTCTTTGCGACCGTCACCATCCACAAAACGAGCCTCGTCCAATCGGTCTTACCCCTCGCACTTGCGCCCTCCCGCAAAAAGACACAATCCATTTTGTCAATCACAACCCCGATTTCACGAAAAAAAAACAATAATTCTGCTCCCGAACGAAATAAAATACTTAATTTTGCAGTTACTATAATACAATAATATAAATATGGCACAACTATCAGACCGCTTGCAAAGGCTTGCACCTTCAGCCACACTGGCTATGTCACAAAAGAGTTCGGAAATGAAAGCACAGGGCATCGACGTCATCAACATGAGCGTCGGCGAACCGGACTTCAACACCCCCGACCACATAAAAGCAGCCGCAAAGAAGGCCGTAGACGACAACTTCTCACGCTACTCTCCCGTTCCGGGATACGCCGACTTGCGCGAAGCCATCGTAGCAAAACTCAAGCGCGAGAACAATCTCGACTACACTACCTCAGAGATTCTTGTGTCCAACGGAGCCAAGCAGAGCGTCTGCAACACCCTGATGGCACTCGTCAACGACGGCGATGAAGTCATCATCCCCGCCCCCTACTGGGTGTCCTACCCGCAGATGGTCAAACTGGCCGGAGGCACACCCGTCATCGTCGAGGCCGGATTTGAGCAGGACTTCAAGATGACACCCCAACAGCTCGAGGACGCCATCACCCCGAAGACACGTATGCTCATCCTCTGCTCTCCAAGCAACCCGACCGGCAGCGTCTATTCGAAAGACGAGCTGGCCGCACTCGCCGAAGTCATCAAGCGCCACGACGATCTATTCGTCCTGGCCGACGAGATATACGAACATATCAATTATGTGGGACACCACGAGAGCATAGCCCAGTTCCCCGGAATGAAGGAGCGGGCCATCATCGTCAACGGAGTCTCCAAGGCATACGCCATGACAGGATGGCGCATCGGATACATCGCCGCACCGGAGTGGATCGTCAAGGGATGCAACAAACTGCAAGGACAATACACCAGCGGCCCGTGCTCCGTCAGCCAGAAGGCCGCCGAGTTCGCATACAACGCGAGCCAGGAGTGCGTCGAAGAGATGCGCCGGGCCTTTGAACGCCGCCGCGACCTCATCGTCAGCCTCGCCAAAGACATCCCCGGACTGGAAGTCAACCGACCGGAAGGCGCCTTCTACCTCTTCCCCAAATGCAGCAGTTTCTACGGCAAGACAGACGGCACGACGACCATCGCCAACTCGACCGACCTGGCCATGTATCTGCTCGAGAAAGGCCACGTGGCCACCGTCGGAGGCGACGCTTTCGGAGACCCTGAGTGCTTCCGCATGAGCTACGCCACAAGCGACGAAAACATCATCGAAGCCATGAAACGCATCAAGGACGCTCTGGCCAGATTGAAGTAAGTCGGAACCACCGGGTGACAGCAACGGAACAATGGCGCGGACAAATTTTAGAGAATACTTAGTTAAAAGTTATTAATCTACTGTCTCGTCCGCTTTATTTTGTTACCTTTGCCGTTAGAACTTGGCAGAAAAACATCAAACGGCCGCTCCCACGGTCAACCATATCGCAAGACAAAACAACTTAAATTTATAAATAACTAAAAATTAAAAAAAACAAATTATGGCAACAACAAAAAAGGCTGCAGCCCCAGCCAAGAAATCAACGGGCACAGTAGGAGTTAAGAACGCAATCTGGATCCTCGCCGTATGCTGCGCTATCGCATACGCATTCTATTTCTTTGTACTCGGTGATCCCAGCCACTTCGTCGGAGGTGACAACACCGGCCACCCGCTGCCCGGCGACATGATGGGTATCGTGTATAAGGGAGGTATCGTCGTAGGTCTTATCCTCACACTGTTGCTCTCCGTAATCACACTGACCGTCGAGCGTATCCTCGCTCAGAGAGTATCTTTCGGAACCATGCCCCTCGGCAAGTTCACAACAGAAATCAAGGCTCTCATCAAGGCCGGCAAGTTCGACGAGGCTTCTGCTCTCTGCGACAAGATGAAGGGTTCTGTAGCCAACGTGGTTAAGGCTTCCATCAACGCATACAAGGAGGCTGAGAACAACACCACAATGAAGAAGGCCCAGAAGATCGCCAAGATCCAGCAGGCTCACGAGGAAGCAACTCAGCTGGAGATGCCCACTCTGCAGATGAACCTCCCGATCATCGCAACCATCGTAACTCTGGGTACTCTTACCGCTCTGTTCGGAACTGTGTTGGGTATGATCAGCTCGTTCTCCGCTCTGTCTTCAAGTGGTGGTGCTGACTCTGCAGCCCTGTCTGCCGGTATTTCTGAGGCCCTTGTGAACACCGCTTCCGGTATTTTGACATCATGGGTAGCCGTTGTTTCTTACAACTTCCTCACAAACCGCATTGATAAACTCACATACGCACTCGACGAGGTTGGTTATACAATAGCAACAACTTACGACGTTAACCACACAGAAGAGGCTTAATTGTTTTACCTTTTAATTAGTCTATAATAATGGGTAAAATAAAAATAGAAAAGAAGGACATCTGGATAGACATGACCCCTATGTCTGACGTGATGACGCTGCTTCTGTGCTTCTTTATGTTGACATCAACATTCTTGCAGCCAGAACCGGTACAGGTCAACACGCCAAGCTCGGTGTCAGACAAGAAGGTACCCGAAAAGGATGTGCTCAACATCCTCATCGATCCTTCCGGAAAGATATTCCTTGGTACGGACAACAAGAACGACGCAGCGGCCATGTTGCAAACAATGGCGGACAAGTTCGGTATCTCACTGAACAAGTCACAGCTGAAGAAGTTCATGGAAAACAGTGCCATCGGTATGTCAATCAACAAATTCCCTGACTATTTGAACCTGGAAGCAGAGCAGATGTCAGAGTTCATCCAGACACAAGGCGTTCCTACCGACAGCATTGACGGAGGAATGAGTCAGTTCCAAGAGTGGGTTACGGCCGCAAAGGACGCAAACCCTGACATGAAACTCGCAATCAAGTGCGACGCCAAGACACCGTACAAGGTTGTGAAGACCGTGATGTCAGAATTGCAGGACATGAACGAGAACCGCTACCAGCTTATCACTAACCTTAAAACCGGGGAGGAATAATACATGGCAAAGAAAAAAGGAAGTAAGCAGAATAAAAAGCAGACCCGAGTCGACTTTACGCCGATGGTGGACATGATGATGCTTCTTATCACGTTCTTCATGCTCTGTACCACCCTGAGCAAGCCGAGTGCGATGCAGTTGACCATGCCGAGCAACGACAAGAACCTCGAAAAAGAGGACAAGTCCGTTACGAAAGCATCCCACACGATCACCATCTATCTGGCCAGCAACGACAAGATTTATTATATCCCGGGACTTCCCGAATATGAAAATCCTGAGTGCATCAAAGAGACAACATGGGGCAAGGACGGAATCCGCAAAGTGCTTCAGCAGCACACAACGGAAGAAGGCATCGCTCCTGTCGCACGCATCATGGTCGCCAAGCAGAAGTTGGACGAGAAGAAGGGTGCCATCGGCTCCACTATGTCAGACGAAGTCTACAACAAGGAACTCGAAGAACTGAAGAAAGGTAATGTCAATGGTGAGAAGATACCGACTCTGACCATCATTATCAAACCTTTGGATACAGCCAACTATAGCAATATGGTTGAAGCTCTGGACGAGATGCAGATTTGCAGTATTGGTAAATATGTCATTGACAAGATTAATCCCGACGACGAGAAACTGCTCGGTCTGAAAGGCATAAAGTAATCAATGGCCAATAACATTAAAAAAGAAGAACTATGTCAAAAATAGATCTAATAGACAATAACTGGGTCGAGCTCGTCTTTGAAGGCAAGAATAAGGAATATGGCGCATACGTACTCCGCAAGGATACCGGCAAGCGCAACTTGCAGGCATTGACAATCGTCATTGCCACCATTGCCCTCATATTCGTTGTCGTTATCGCAAAGGTAGCCATCCAGAACGCGCTGCCGAAAAAGGTTGCCATCACCACTGACGTCGAGCTCTCGCAGCTCGCGCAGAAGAAGGAAGCCAAGGTTGAGCGCAAGGAACCCGTGAAAGTTGAAATGGAGCAGAAAGTCGTAGAGAAGGTCAAGAGCTCGGTGAAGTTCACCGCCCCCGAGATCAAGAAAGACGAAGAAGTAAAGCCCGAGGACGAGTTGAAGTCACAGGACGAACTCGCAAAATCAACAACTGCCATCGGTTCGTTTGACGTGAAAGGTAACGATGAAGCCGAAGGTGAAGTGCTGAAGGCCAAGGAAGTCATTGCTGACGAAAAACCGAAAGAGGAAGAAAAGCCGTTCGACTTCGTCGAGCAGATGCCTACATTCCCCGGAGGTGACGCCAAGTTGATGGAATGGCTGAGCAGTCACATCAAGTATCCGGCCATTGCAGAGGAGAACGGTGTTCAGGGACGCGTCATCGTACGTTTCGTCGTCGGCAAGGACGGCTCTATCAGCAACGCATCGGTTGTTCGTTCGGTTGACCCGTCACTCGACAAGGAAGCCTTGCGCGTGGTTAAGGCCATGCCGCGATGGATTCCCGGTAAGCAGAACGGTTCGGCTGTGCCTGTATGGTTTACGCTCCCTGTGACATTCCAGTTGCAGTAAGCATATTCCGCAGTCACTACAACCATGTAGCTCTGACATCAGAGCTGTAACACGATTATTACAGCAAAATGAATAAAAACCTATTCAACACAATAGTTGGATTGACTCTCGTTCTTTGCCTTACGGCCTCTTGTAACCGCAAGCCGAAGAACGGCAGAACTGACACTTACTCATCAGGGACGATTAAGTTCGTCTCTGATGAGAGTTTCAGTCCTATAATCGAGGAAGAAATTGAGGTCTTCCAACACATTTATCCCAACGCGAAGTTGATTCCTCAATACACCAACGAACTGGATGCCGTCAACATGCTCATGAAGGAGCAGACACATCTGGCCATCACCACACGCAGACTTACAGACCGGGAAGACCAAAATCTGAAAGATCGCCGATTCCTGCCCGCATCCGTGCCATTGGCATACGACGGTCTGGCACTGATTGTAAACAAGGACAACCCCGACTCCATCATTTCCGTGCAGGACATCAAGCTCATTCTGTCCGGCAAGGTATCAAAATGGGACAAGCTGTATCCCGACTCAAAATTAGGCGACATCGAGGTCGCATTCGACAACAAGCAGTCAAGTACAGTCCACTTCTGCGTGGACTCGCTCCTCGACGGCAAGCCCATAAACAGCCCCAACATCTACGCCGTGAAGAAATCGGCAGAAGTCATTGACTTCGTTGAGAAGCATCCGAACTCCATCGGAATAATCGGTTCCAACTGGCTCAACGACAAGCGCGACACGACAAATGTCACATTCAAGAAGAATATCAAAGTAATGGCGGTAAGCAAAATCCACCCGGCCACAGCAGCCAGCAGTTGGAAACCGTACCAATTCTATATATATAATGGCAACTACCCCCTCGTGCGCACCATCTACGCACTGCTCAACGACCCCATCCACGGGCTGCCGTGGGGATTTGTCAACTTCATTGCTGCCGACTTCCGCGGCCAGCTCGTCATCCACAAAGCCGGCCTCCTGCCATACAGAGGCAATATGACCGTCCGCCAAGTAGACATCAGCACGGAATAGCGAAATCACGGCAACGCAAGAAAGACCGTCCAAAGAGGACAAAGAATAATGCGACAGAAACAGTCATAATAATACAATAAATTAAAATAATAAGAGGTACAACGATGAAGAAAACAAAGTATTTACTTATAGGAGCAATGCTAATGAGCCTCAGCATGCCCGCAACTGCTCAAGACAACAAGGCACAAATCGACGAAATTGCCAACATCATCAAAAGCAATCCCGCTGATTTAGCCAAACAAATGAAGGATATATACAAGAAGAACAAAAAGAACTCAGAAGTCCTCTGTGGCATCGGCCGCACCTACTACGACCTCAAGGACACACTGAACGCCAAAGTATATGCCGAGTACGCCCTCAAGGCAAAGGAATACAGCCCCGCATACATCCTGCTGGGAGACTTGGCCGCACGCGCCAATGACGGCGGCGAAGCTGCAAAATACTACGAGATGGCTATCTACACCGACCCGAAGAATCCAGAGGCCTACTACAAATACGCCAACGTCTACCGCAAGGTAAGCCCCCAGGGAGCCGTCGACAAACTGGAAGAGCTGCGTGCCCAGCGCCCCGACATCGCCGTTGACGCCATGATAGGCCGCATCTACTACTCATCAAACGAGTTTGACAAAGCCATCGAAAGCTTCCGCAAGGCCGACATCAACGCTATGGAAGAAGCCGACCTGACAAGTTTCGCCATGTCATTGTGGTTCTCACAGAAATATGACGAGAGTCTCAAAATCGCGCAGACCGGACTCAAGAAGAATCCACGCGATGCCGCGTTCAACCGTCTCGCCATGTTCAGCTGCACCGACCTGAAGGACTATGACAACGCGCTCATCTATGCCGACGCACTCTTCAACAAGTCAGACAGCGCCAAGTTCTCCTATTTCGACTACACATACTACGGCAACGCACTCAGCGGAGCCAAGAAGCACACTGAAGCCATCGACATGTACAAGAAAGCCCTTGAGCAGAACTTTGAGGACAAGACAAAGCGCGCCGGCGTCATCAAGCAGCTCGCCGAAGGCTACAAGCAGAACGACGACTACGAGAATGCCATCAAGACATATCAGGAATTCTTGGCATCAGTAGAAAAGCCGCAGGCCAATGACATCGTAGGACTCGCACAGCTCTACACCCAGTACGCCAACACAATGGAAGGAGACGCCCGCAAGGACATGTTCAAGAAGGCAGAGAGCACATACGCCGGTCTGAAGGAGAAGTTCCCCGATGCCGAGGAATACTCCATCTTCTGGGTTGCCCGCATCAATTCCTACATGGACCCGGAGACAACCGAAGGTCTCGCCAAGCCCCACTACGAGCAGTTGGCCGCCATCATCGAGCCACGCGCCGAGAAGAGTGCCAGCGACAAGGCCCGCCTCATCGAGTGCTACAGATACCTCGGCTACTTCAACCTCGTGAAGGACGACCGCGATGCCGCCGATGTCTACTGGAACAAGATTCTCGAGCTTGACCCCGAGAACGAGATTGCCAAGCAGGCACTCACCATCTCCAACAAGAAGTAACACACCATCCACGGTCGTGCGTACCGTGACACTATCCCATAAAAAGGGTGCATCAAAAGCCGCTTGCTTTTGATGCACCCTTTTATATGAAAAGCCCCGCCCTGTAATCCTCCCCAAAGGAAGAGAGCCGAATATGTATAAGTGGGTGTATCAAAATGGACACATGATACTTGGTAGGGACAAAAGTTTAATCCTCCGGCCGGTCAGTCTTTCCTCATACAACAAAGGTAAGAAACTGACCGCATATTCAAAAGATTTATATTACTTCTTTTTACCGACGCAAAGTTAATGTAGGGACATATTCTTGTATTTGTCCGCTCGTAACGTAGTGATATTCAGAGCATGTTTCGCGGACAAATACAAGAATATGTCCCTACCAAGTTGCTTCCGTTGCATTTTAATACACTCCCCTTTGCGTACTTCCGTATGCGCGGCGGCGCCATCTTTGCGTCTTTGCGTTGAAAAATAAAAAACAACTCCCTTCACCCACTCAGTTCCTCCCCCATTCGGGGAGGTCACAGGAGGGACTTTCCACAACGAGGCAAGGAGGCGGTAGCGACGGGACCCTACTTGGAAATATAGAAAAGCTCCACCCTACCCACAATCCACCCAACATTTCCAAAGGATATCAGGCGGTCGCCGGTGGTTTTATGTATAATAAATGTTTACAAAATCATATTCGAGAAAATGCGCAAAGATTTGCATTTTCATGAACAATAAGGGCCTCAAAGGATCTGACAGCCCCTTTCAAAGCCTCCTCTGACTCCCCCTAAGAAGGCGCTCGTGATGCCGTAAGGGCCTTACGGCTCCTCTTTTTTGCAAAAGTTCGCGAGTTTTTGATTGCCGGAAAAGGGCAAAAAAGTGGTGGTCGTCGAGCAACGGGGCCCCCGCGGGGTTGCAACGAGCACGCCGTCATGTTGCAACGGCGGCCCCGTTGCAAAGCAATAGCAGCCCCGTTGCAACCCCGCGGGGCCCTTACGGGAAGCCCAAGCTCCCCCTTTGGGGGAGTCAGAGGGGGATGTCTGTTTATAAGTGGCTGTATGACAGCGGTTTGCAAAAATCGCGATTCCGACGCCGAAAAATATCGGCAAAAATGTTCTTCGTGAGATTTGAATATTTGAGAGCACGGCGGAAAAATTTTGGAAAGTGGGTCCGGATTTTGGCTTTAAATTCAGAAAAAACATTACGAATATCGAGAAAAGGAAGGCGGCCTACGGCCGACAAACAGCCGGGCTGCACTCAACATTCGACCATCACGATTTTGACGCAAAGGGAAATATAAGCCGACAAACAGCCGGGCAGCACTCAACATTCGACATTCATTTGCGTATATCGCGGGAAATCATTAACTTTGCAGCAGATAATCAATAGGTTTCCCACAGTAAGACAGACTTATGAAAGAATTAACACTGAAGTACGGATGCAATCCTAACCAGAAGCCCTCACGCATATTCATGACCGAGGGCGAGCTACCCATCGAAGTCATCAACGGCCGTCCGGGCTACATCAACCTGCTGGACGCGCTCAACAGCTGGCAGCTCGTGCGCGAGCTCAAGGCCGCCACGGGTCTGGCCGCCGCAGCGTCGTTCAAGCACGTGTCTCCCGCCGGAGCCGCTGTCGGACTGCCACTGAGCGACACGCTCAAGAAGATATACTTCGTGGATGACATCAAGATGGAGCTTTCGCCGATAGCATGTGCGTACGCCCGTGCCCGCGGTGCCGACCGCATGAGCTCCTACGGCGATTTTGTCGCTCTGAGCGACACGTGCGACGCCGCCACGGCAACGCTCATCAAGCGTGAGGTCAGCGACGGCGTGATTGCCCCCGACTATACTCCCGAGGCGATCGAAATCCTGAAGGACAAGCGCAAGGGGACATACAATGTCATCAAGATCGATCCCGACTACGTTCCGGAGCCGGTCGAGCGCAAACAGGTGTTCGGCGTCACCTTCGAACAGGGGCGCAACGAAATCGACCTGAGCGACCCGGCCCTGTTTGAGAACATTCCCACTCAGGCCAAGGACTTCACACCCGAGGCGCGCCGCGACCTGCTCATCGCCCTCATCACGCTCAAATATACCCAGAGCAACTCCGTCTGCTACGCCAAAGACGGTCAGGCCATCGGCATCGGCGCCGGCCAGCAGAGCCGCATCCACTGCACCCGTCTGGCCGGTTCGAAGGCTGACATCTGGTGGTTGCGCCAGCACCCGAAGGTGATGGGTCTGCCCTTCGTCGACGGTATCCGCCGCGCCGACCGTGACAACACGATTGACGTATATATCAGCGAGGAGCACGATGACGTCCTGCGCGACGGCACATGGCAGCGCCTCTTCAAGGAGCGCCCCGAGGTGCTGACGATGGAAGAGAAGCAGGAGTGGATCGCCAAGAATACGGATGTGGCCCTCGGCAGCGACGCCTTCTTCCCCTTCGGCGACAACATCGAGCGCGCCCACAAGAGCGGTGTGCGCTACATAGCACAGGCCGGCGGTTCGGTGCGTGACGACAACGTCATCGAGACGTGCGACAAATACGGCATAGCAATGGCCTTCACCGGCGTCCGCCTGTTCCACCACTGATCTGGCGCCGGACTCCAGCCCGGCCGACAGACAAAACCACTATAAGATTAAGGAACGCGAAGAGGGGAGCGGGGAGCGACACTTTCCCTCCCCTCTCCCATCCACTCACCATTCACCACTCACCATTCCGACATGGACATCGACGACATCATCGCAGGCGGCGGCATCGTCTTTCGCCCCGCACGCAAGGAGAACGCTGACAACAACGGCAAGGTAAAGACCAAGGCAAAGAAGAAAAAGTATATCACCGGCGCTCACGGCAGCGGCTCGGCCAAACAGAAAGCAAAATATCGCGAGCAGCGGGCCAACAGACACAAGTAGACCGCACCCCGCACGTGGCATCTGTGGCGATGGCACGGCCGCCATTGCGTCATACAACCACTGCACGGGTCCGACAATACCAGTCGTGGACATTGTCTGAAGTTTATGCCGGGATGTTGGAAGAAAAAAATATCATGACTCGCCGGCTTTTTCTCCACCAAAAGCCGTTTCTTATAGAGTATTTTATATACCTTTGCAAAACATAGCAATCTAATAATGCGACAACCCCGACTGATGCACACTGCTAATAGAAGATTTATAATACTGCTGACCACCATAATCATCGCCATGACCTCATGGTGTGACGTGGTGACGGCCGCCCAAAAGGACCAAAGGGTCAGCGACTCTTTGTACAGAGAGGTCGCCCGTCTGTTCGGCACCGAACACAGGGACAGCTTCTACGCCATGACCAGAGCCTACCGCGCGTACCACCACAAGGTGGGCGACACCTACCAATATTATCTCGGCTGGCAACACGAAATCTTCTACGACATCAACGCCAACAACTTCTATCAGGCCCTGAGGAAGACCATCATCATGGCCGACGAAATCAAAAAACGCAAAGACAACGACTACCTCTATGAAGCAAGCTATCTCTTCGGCATCATCCATTCGCTGCAGGGCAACATGGAGATGGCAAGGGTCTGCTTTCAGCGGGCACTCGACGAAAGCAAGTCCCAACTCCCCATCAGACGCATACACATATACGAAGATCTGGCCAACACCGAAATGGACACGGACGCCGAGGCCGCTCTGGCCCACATCGACATGGCCCTGAAAATCACAAAAGATGCCGGCAACTGGGCCAACTACAACAATGCCTTGGCCATCAAGATCATCATCGCTTTCGTCCAAAAGGACTGGGCACATGTCCGAAAACTATATAAAGAGTATGACCAGATACTGAAAACGCATGGCGACAAGTGCTCCACTATCTACCATCCATACGTCATGATGGCACGAATGGCTGCCGACGAAAGATATGACGAAGCCATCAAATGGACCGACTCACTGAGCGGACTGGACAAATACAAGTTCACCGCTATCATATACGAACTCGCCGGAGACCTGCACAAAGCCCTTGACACGCAGAAACGATATGTCCATCTCCGTGACTCCACCAACAGCACCATCATGATGCAGGAGCTGAACGACGCCACCAATGACGTCGAAATGCACGCCATGCGCAACAAGGCAAACGAAGAACGGCTGAAAAACAAAGTCATGCTGATGGTCGTCATCGGTGCAATGGCTGTCATCTTCTTCCTCATCGTCGTCATATACAACAGAAAGGAAAACCTGAAAACACTGAAGCGGAAAAACAACGAGCTCGAGATACTGCGCATCAAGTCGGAAGAAGCGGAGCGACTGAAAAGCAACATCCTCCAGAACATGAGCCACGAGATACGCACGCCGCTCAACATCATATCCGGATTTACACAGCTGATATGCCAACCGGGCTTCAACCCCTCAGATGAAGAAAAGGCTGACATACTCAACCGCATAACCTCCAGCTCCGACAACCTCGTCAAAATCCTCAATAGTCTGCTCTACGTGGCAGCCAAAGAGAGCGAAAGCTATGCCGCACAACGGGACGAAGTCAACGTCAACAACTTGTGCCGAATGGTCTACGACGAATATCGGCAGACCATCCCGGACAACATCAGCATGTCTTTCGACACCGAACTGCCTGACGACTTCTGCATCACAAGCAGCCATAAGGGCATCGAGACCATACTCGAAAACTTGCTCAACAACGCCCGCAAGTTTACCGCCGAAGGCAGCATAAAGCTCAAGTGCATCTTTGACAAGCAGAAGAGCAACATCATCATCAGCGTGGAGGACACCGGACCGGAAATACAGAAAGTCCATCAGAAACGCATATTCGACATCTTCTACAAAGTGGACAACTCCGTCGAAGGCATCGGTGTCGGCCTGCCCATGTCCCGCCACATCGCACGACAGCTCAGCGGCGACCTGACACTGGACACAACCTACCAGAACGGAGCACGCTTCGTCGTCACGCTGCCAACCAAATAGGATCAGGAATGTTGAATTACGGATTGTGAATTAAGTTGGTAAACATTCCGAATTAATAATTAAGAATTAAAAGTTAAGAGTTAAAAGTCAAGTATTAAGAGTCAATAAAACGACAAACCGGCAAGCAAGTCCGTGCGGACTGCCTGCCGGTTTGTCGTTTTTGATATTCTGTCGTCCCGACTTATGCCTTTGTAGCGGCAACAGCGGTTCTCTTCTCCTTGATGCGAGCCTTCTTACCGGTGAGCTTGCGCAGATAGTAGAGCTTAGCGCGACGAACCTTACCAACCTTGTTGACCTCGATGCTGTCAATGTTGGGCGACTCGATCGGGAAAATACGCTCTACACCGATAGTGCCTGACATCTTGCGCACGGTGAAGCGCTTCTTGTCTCCGTGACCGGCAATCTTGATGACAACACCACGATAGAGCTGGATACGCTCCTTGGTTCCCTCGATAATTTTGTAAGCGACAGTCACAGTGTCACCGGACTTGAACTCCGGAAACTGCTTGCCGGTTGCAAATGCTTCCTCAGCAACTTTAATTAAGTTCATTGTTACTTTATAATTAAATTGTTCTTATCGTTCCAACGCAACATAACGGGCAACACGTTACTTCCCGCCAGCGATTACGCCGAAAAGCGGTTGCAAAGTTACTACATTTTCCCCTTACCAGCTAATTTTGACGGGCCTTTTTTTGCTGATTGGCTGATTTTTAGTTACTTTTGCGTCAAAATAGCACTTCAAAACATGTATATCGGATATATTTCACGCGCCTTTCCGCTCGTTGCGGCCGTCATGCTGACAGCCTGCTCGACCCACAAGACGGCCACAGTGACATCGGTAGAGCGCAGCCGCCTGCTGGTGGATGCCCGCTACGACGCCCTCCCCGACGCGGAAGCGGCAAAGATGATAGAGCCTTACAGGCATGTCGTGGACAGCATCATGAGCCCCGTGGTCGGCCGTTCGGCGGCCTACATGAGCGCCAATCGGCCGGAGAGCGGACTGTCGAATCTGCTGGCCGACATCCTCGTCTGGGCCGGACGCGACTACGGCGAGCGCCCCGTCATGGGCGTCTACAACATGGGAGGCATAAGGGCGGCGCTGCCCAAGGGTGACGTGACCTACGGCGACGTGCTGGAGATAGCGCCGTTTGAGAACAAGATCTGTTTCCTCACGCTCACCGGCACGGACCTGCTGGAACTGTTCGGCAATATGGCCGCTGTCGGAGGAGAGGGTGTCAGCCACGGCGTGGAACTGGTCATCACGCGCGACGGCAAGCTCGTGAGCGCCCGTCTCAACGGTCAGGCCATCGACCCGGCGGCCTCCTACCGCATAGCCACAATCGACTATCTCGCCCAAGGCAACGACCGCATGACGGCTTTCAAGAAGAAGACCAACTTCAATTCACCATCGGAGGAGAAGAACGACACGCGCTACATCATCTCGTCATACTTCCGCGAGATGAGCCGGCAAGGCAAGGCCGTCGAGAGTCGGGTGGAAGGACGTATAACGATTGAATCAAACAAGCAATGATGGGACTCAGAATACTTTTCATCGCCATAGCGTGCTGCATGTCGGCACTATCCGGCGAGGCTCAGACCGGCAAGGACCGGCTGGTCATTCTCCACACCAACGACACCCACAGCACGGTGATGCCGTTGAGCGAAAACCTCAATGACACGATGAAGGCGGGCCGCGGCGGATACCTGCGCCGACTGGCCATGCTCAAGGAGGAACGCGCCAAGGAGCCGGACCTGCTGCTCTTCGACAGCGGCGACTTTTCGCAAGGTTCGCCATACTATACTCTATTCAAAGGAGATGTCGAGGTAGGACTGATGAACAGCATGCGTTATGATGCGGCGACGATAGGCAACCATGAGTTTGACTTCGGTCTGGAGAATATGGCAAGGCTGTTTCGAGCGGCCGATTTTCCCATCGTCTGTGCCAACTACGACTTCACCGGCACTCCCGTCGATGGGCTTGTCCGGCCTTATGTCGTCATCAAGCGCAAGGGGCTCCGCATCGGCGTCTTCGGACTGTCGCCCCGTCTGGAAGGTCTCGTCTCCGCCGAAAACTTCCGTGGAGTGACCTATGCCGATCCGATAGAGAAGGCCCGCGAAGTGGCCGGACTGCTACGCACGAAGGAGCACTGTGACATCGTCGTCTGTCTCTCGCATCTCGGATGGCAGCAAGCCAAGCCGGACATCGACGACAACACGCTCATCGCAGCGACAAGCGGCATCGACCTCGTTCTCGGCGGCCATTCCCACTCTTATCTCGAGCAGCTGGAATGGGTCGACAACGCTGACGGCCGCGCTGTTCCCGTCGACCAAAACGGCAAGCACGGCATATTCGTCGGGAAGATAACGCTCAACGTCAAGAAGTAATTTTTTAAGGAGATAAAGGGAGATAGAAGGAGATAAAGGGAGAAAGAAGGAGAAAAAGGGAGATAGAGGACAATACTCTTGGTTCTTGCAACAAGACATACGTCCTCTATCTCCCTTTATTTCCTTCTTTCTCTCTTTATCTCCTTAAAATTTTCCCTTTATCTCCTTTATTCCTCTAACTACTCAAAATAGAACGTCAGGACAAACATCTTGCTGTGTCCCGCCCTCACCGAATTGGCGTAGGCCCTCATCGACACATCCTGCAGTTGGTCGGCATGACCCTTGTCGAGGGCGTCGGTGAGACTGTAACAAAACTTCAACTCAGGTATCAGCTTGAAGAACGGCAGATAGAAGTCGCAGCCGAAGCCGACCTCCACCATCGTGTCATAACGCTTCAGCCGGATATAGTCCTGGTCCTTGCCCGTGAGATTGATCATCTGGTTGACACCCGCCATGATATACGGGCGGTGGTTGTTGAAGCGCGGCGCACTGAACTTTATGTCGAGCGGTATCGAGATATATGTGTTCTTCAGGTCCTGCGTCGTCGTTGTCGGGCGCCCGTTTTCGTCCGTTCGCGTCAGATTGAGAAACGTCAGATGCTTGGCCCCGAAGTGCATCGTCGGAGTCAGACGGGCCGAGAAGTTGGCGTTGAGACGCACCTCTGCCGTCACACCGACACTGAATCCCGGATTCCAGTTGTCCGCATCACACAAGATGGTCTGCACCGACTCCACGCCATCGGCGTCGGTGACGGTCTGCGGGCCGACATTTTCAAACTCTATGTCCTGCGCGTGCATGCCGACAAGTATGCCGAAGTGCAACGGCCGCAGGTCGATGTATGGCTTGTGCTGCGCCGTACGCTCCTGAGCCGAAGCCCGACAGACGGCGGCAAGCAATATCATTATGGTCAGAATCTTTCTCATTACTTATTTATAACGCAAAAAAAGCGAAGTTATTATATCTGACCGCTACGGAGATGCAAGCTGTGGGAGTGGATGATTCGGACAGAGACATCAGACCGCGAATTGTTAAAAACTCGGAATAATCACAACAAAAAGCCTCAATTTTAACATAAATTCTGCAGCAAGTCGTCCCTCGGGCTCAAATTCTTCAAAATAGCGCGTGCATCTTTTATTCTCTGAGCGTCAGGATGTTATGTCGATTTTTCAGGAAGTGTGCAACTTTTTCGCAGATTTTTCCGTGCCGTAAGGCCCTTACGGCTCTGCAACGGGGCGCTCGTTGCAGAGCGACGGCGTGCTCGTTGCACGACAATAAGCATGCCGTTGCAACCCCGCGGGGCCCTTACGGCAAGACAACGGAGGTTTTCCGACCGAAAAAAGACGGCCGAATGTTAAAATCGGGGCCATATCATCGTTTTTTTCGAGCATTTTTCATGTGTTAAATTTGTGATATTATTATGACACGCATCCGATGTTTTCCCCACGCGACAGCCCAACGGCACAGAGTCGCAAAAGGCAAGGTCATGGCGCGACCCTCCGCATTTTTCATGTCAGGCACCAACGCTATCTGCCCTTTACGACATTGCGTTGAAGCAAAACGGCCGCGACACTGATTTATTTCGACAACGTATAAATAATCAAAATAAATAATCAAAATTGAGTAGATATCAGATTTAATTCGTACTTTTGTGTACTAATTTATTGGTATTAATTAATAAACTAATTTAAGATTATGGCTTACGTTATAGGTGACGATTGTATCGCATGCGGTACATGTATCGACGAGTGCCCCGTAGGAGCTATCTCAGAGGGCGAGAAGTATTCAATTAATCCCGAAGTCTGCACAGAGTGCGGAACATGCGCTGATGTCTGCCCGTCTGAGGCTATCAGCCTACCGGCATAATTGGTATATTCATAAAGAAACAGCGCGGATTTGCAACTCTGTTGTAAATCCGCGTTTGCATTTTAATAAAGTGAAGAGTGAAGAATAAAGAACGAAGACGTGTTTATTCTTCACTCTTCACTTAAATTCTTCGTTCTTCACTCTTAACTCTTCACTTTAAGTTTTCGGAAGTCCATCGTTCTGGCGTCGAACGTGAGCAACTGATTGGTCAACAGCTCGCCGATGCCGGTCAGATATTTCAGCACCTCGGCCGCCTGAATTGTGCCCAACATACCGGCAATGGCCCCGAACACACCTGCCTCGGATGCCGGAGGAACAACTCCGGCCGGCGGTTGGTCGCCGAAGATCGTCCGAAAGTCGGCCGTGCCGGGCAGATGGGTGAACGTGTGGGCCTCAAACCGCAGCAGAGCGCCATGCGAGAAAGGCTTTCCGGCCGCCACACAAGCGTCGTTGATGAGCAGCTTTGTGTCGAAATTGTCCGTTCCGTCCACTATAAAATCATATCCGGAGACGATGCCGTCAACATTGTCGGGAGTGAGGAAGCAGTTGTGTTCCTCGACCCTGACATGCGGATTGAGAGCTTTCATCCGCTCCGCCGCCGAACACGTCTTGGACGTCCCGACACCCACCGTAGTGTGGGCAATCTGCCGCTGGAGATTGGAGACATCCACCACGTCGCCATCGACGATGCCTATCGTACCGACCCCGGCTGCGGCCAGATACATGAGCACAGGCGAACCCAATCCGCCGGCTCCCACAACAAGCACCCGCCCCTGCCGTATCTTCTCCTGCCCCGCCACGCCACACTCTTCCAGCAGAATGTGACGATTGTATCGGCGCAACTCTTCTTCCGTGAAATCAGCCATCCTCAAATGTACTTTGAGATGACGCTCAGACACTTGTCGCTTTTCACCGGTTTGGCAAGGAAGTCATCACAACCAGCAGCCAAGGCATTCTCGCGATCGATTTCAAAAGCATTTGCCGTGAGCATTACTATCGGCAGCTGCGGGCGGAAAGCCTTGATCTGTCGCGTGGCCTCCAGTCCGTCGACCACGGGCATGCGCAGATCCATCAGGATCAGCTCGATATTGTCGTCCGAAGCCATCTCGATGGCCTCGCGTCCGTCATGCGCCCGCACGATACTATAGTGTCTCTTGAGGATATATGTCATCAGCACATAGTTGCTGTCGTTGTCCTCCGCAATCAGTATTGTCTTCATAATTTTTTCCGTTTACTACTTCTTCATAAACACCTTATATATGAAACCGAATCAAAATCAGGCTCATGCGCTTGGTAGGGACATATTCTTGTATTTGTCCGCCAAACGAATGTTGATTGTCTATGCGTTAATGGCGGACAAATACAAGAATATGTCCCTACCAAGCGCATGAAGCTGATTCTGATACTCCCTCGTCCGGATAGATGTCCGCAACGAATCAGTCTTTCTTCCACAACTTGCTCATATCCTCCAGAGTCTTGCCCTTTGTCTCAGGCACGAGACGCCAGACGAACACGGCGGCAGCCACACAGATGAGTCCGTAGAGGCCGTATGTGAACCAGTGGCCGAAGTTGGGGTCACCGTCGGTCTGCATGTTGAACATCGGGACGAACGAAGAGCTGACTATCCAGTTGAATATCCACTGGAAAGCGACGGCTATCGCTACGGCCGCGCCGCGGATGGTGTTGGGGAATATCTCTGAAATGAGCACCCAGCAGATGGGTCCCCATGAGAACATGAACGAAGCACTGTAGACCATTATGCTGACCATCGTGACCAGTCCGAGCGACGGATTGCCGAAGGTCAGGGCCACACCGAAAGCTCCGACGGCCATTCCGATGGAACCGTAGATGAGCAGCGGCTTGCGTCCCCACTTCTCGACGGTGAATATCGCCACAAGCGTGAAGAGGATGTTGACAACGCCCATCATCACCGTCTGGACCATAGGCTTGTCCATTCCCATGTCGGCGAAGATACGCGGAGCATAGTAGAGCACTGCGTTGATGCCCACAGCCTGCTGGAATACGCTGAGCATGATGCCGACAAAGATGACCAGCCAGCCGTAGGTGAAGAGGCGTTCGGTCCGCTCGGTGATGGTGTTGCGGATGTCGTCGAGTATCTGCCGTCCTGCGGAAGCGCCGTTGATGCGCATGAGGATGTTCAAGGCCTTGTTGTCCTGACCGACCATGACGAGATAACGCGGTGTCTCCGGCACAAAGCAGATGAGCAGGGCGAAGAGTCCTGCGGGCACGGCCTCACTTCCGAACATATAGCGCCATCCGGTCGCGATGGTCCAAGGGTCGCTGCCCGGAGCCACGGCGTTGACGCCCTGACCGATCTGTTCGATAACGGGATTGGTGTGTTCACCGAGGATAAGGAAGTTGACGAAGTAGACAACGAGCTGACCGAAGATGATGGCAAACTGGTTCCACGACACGAGCGTACCGCGGATGTTGGACGGGGCGACCTCTGCGATGTACATCGGACAGATGGCCGACGCCAGACCGACGCCCACACCGCCGATGACGCGATAGATATTGAAAACCACGAGCAGGTCCTTTGTCGGGACGCCGTGCTCAAAGAAAAGAAATTCGGGGGTCATCGAGCCGAGCGCCGAGACGAAGAAGAGCAGTCCGGCAACGATGAGCGAACGTTTGCGGCCGAGGTTTGATGCGAGAAAACCCGACAGAGCGCTACCTATTATGCAGCCGATGAGTGCGCTGGCACACGTGAATCCGTGCCATCCGTCAGTGTAAGTGAAGTCTGACGCGCCGATGAAAAAAGCCTGAAGACCTTTCTCCGCGCCGGAGATTACTGCGGTGTCGTAACCGAAGAGCAGACCGCCGAGGACGGCGACCATGACGATTGAAATAAGGTAGGACTTGCTACCGGTCTGATTTTGTTCCATTGATTATGTTATTTTTAATTTGTTTCGCAGTCTTGTCACAAAAATTTCGTATGGCAGCCACCGTGATGTCTGCCATACGAAGAGGTCTTCACTCTAATATATACGTTTGAAAGAGGCGTTTCCCTTTGCCTCCACATTCAGACTGCTATCGTCTGTCACTTCTTCACCTTATATATACGGAAGGTCATCGGGGGCAGGTTGTCGCTGATGACGGAGCCTCTCTTGGCCGCCGTGACATCCGCCGTACCTTCGCGGGGGACAATCTTTTCGGACTGGTCGAGCGTGTTCTCGTCGTCCATTCCGTCGTGCGTCAGCGTGATGGTGGCGGCCTGCGACACGCCGTTGAGCCCGTTGAGATTGAGCGTCACGGGCTGTGCGGTCTTGGAGGTGTTGATGACCTTGACGATGACCGAGCCGTCCGTCTTGTCCGTGACGGCACTTGCGAAGAGTCCGTCCTGTCCCTTCTGTCCTGCGACGGGCTTGCCGTCCATCGTCAGCGGCAGCACATTCGTGCCCTTGTTTGTGGCGTACATCTGCTGTACGTAGTAGCTCACGGACTTGAACATCCGCACGTTGTCAAACCAGATCAGGTCCGGACGCCACTGCCATCCCTCGACATGGGCGAACAGCGGGGCGTAGGCCGTCATCCAGACGACGTCGGCATTGCGCTCCATGTCGGTCATGAAAGCCGCTTCGAGGATGGACGCCTCATAGTGGTTCCACTTCTTCCCCTTGCCGTGGCAGGCATATTCGCCGGCAAAGACCTTCGGTCCCTTGCGGTCGTAGTTGTCGTAGCGCAGACCGCTCTCAAGGAACCACTTCTCGGGACGGTAGAAATGTTCGTCGACGAGGTCGGCCTTCAGCTCCTTCATGGCCTTCCATCCGATCTCAAACATCTTGCCCTCAGAGTCGGGACCGCTCGTTCCGACAATCCGGATCTTGGGATAACGGGCCTTGATGGCCTTCACGAACGGCTTGAGACGCTCGAAGTAGAGCGTGTCCCACTGCTCGTTGCCGACGCCGATGAGTTTGAGATTGAACGGAGCCGGATGGCCCATCTCGGCGCGCTTGCGGCCCCAGGTCGTCGTGGTGTCGCCGTTGGCGAACTCGATGAGGTCGAGACAGTCGTCGATGTAGGGCTGGAGCTCGTCCACGGGCACGTGCCATTTAGCGTTGTTGCGGTTCTGAAACTGACACGACATGCCGACGTTGAGCACCGGCAGAGGCTCTGCTCCCATATCTTCGGACAACAGGAAATACTCATAGAAGCCCAGTCCGTAGCTCTGATAGTAGTCGGGATAGAAGCGGTGGGTGAACGTGTGCTGCCAGCGGTTGCCGTTGAGCGGGCGGTTCTCCACCGGTCCGATGGAGTTTTTCCACTGATAGCGGGTGGCGAGGTCTGTTCCCTCGACGATACATCCTCCGGGGAAGCGGAACACACCGGGGTGTGCGTCGGCCAAAGCCTGTGCCAAGTCGCGGCGCATACCGTTCTCGCGGTTCTTGAACGTGTTGACGGGGAAGAGGCTGATGTGCTCCAGACATACCGTGTTGCGGCCGTCGAGATAGATGCGCAGCTGTGCCTTGTTGTGCGTCAGAGGTGACTTCAGGCGCACCTCATATTTCCGCCAGTCGGCCGACTTGACCTCCAGCTTCACCGAAGCGAACTCCTGACGCTCGCCCATCGTGGCGGGGTCGATGAGCTGGACGGTGATGCGGCCGCTGCCCTTCGGGGCTTTTGCCCACACCGTGAAGCGGTATTCCTCGCCTTTGAGGACGCCGATGCCGAAATATCCTTCGTTGACCAGACCCGAGCGGCGGTCGTTGTGACGCGGGTCGGAGAGCACGACGTAGTGGGGGCAGCGCTCGAACGGGCCGTCAGACTTCAGCTCGATGTTGCCGAAAGTCTGCCATCCCATGAAGTTCTGAGGAAACTCAAACGAGCGGTTTTTGACCAGTTCTCCATACAGTCCGCCGTCGGCGGCATAGTTGATATCTTCAAAAAACAGGCCGTACATGGTGTTCTGCACGACGGCCCCGGCCTTCTTGGTGTTCACATCCATCACGTGTGTCTGCGCAAACGATGCCGTAGCGGCGGCCAACGCGATGGTGCAAGTCAGTAGTCGATGATTCATATCTTGTATATTAAACATTATAGTTAGATTTGACAAAGATACGACAAAAAAATGACAACGGACAAACAATGTGGCTGAAACTTCAATAAAACCCGTCCAAACCCTCCTGAAGAGAGGGAGCCGGATATGTCCAAGCCCCTGTGTACACATCCGAAGCCCCACCCGACCTCCCCAAAGGGGAGAAGCTTGATATGTCTTACACATCCCATCGTAGGGTCGCGACCCGTCGCGACCGCCTCCATGCCACGTGATTTATATATGTCTGATGTTAGATATCAGAGCTTTCGTCCTTCATCCGCAGGCACCCTCCCCTTGGGGAGGGCCGGGGAGAGGCCGATGGTCGCGTAACCGGTTGTGTGGTACGAAGGCGGTCGCGACAGGTCGCGACCCTACAATGGGATGATATTTATTTACAAAATCATGTTCAGAAAAGCGTTCAAAGATTTGCATTCCTATGGGCAATAAGGGCCTTAAAGCTCCCGAATACAGCCCCCTCTGACTCCCCCAAAGGGGGAGCTTGGGAGGCAGAGAGGGGCTTTAAGGCCCTTACGGCTTTCAAATTTTACAAAAGTTCACGAGTTTTTGATGGTTGTTTTTGGACCAAAAAGAGGGTTTGGTCGAGCAACGGGGCCCTTATTGCATCGCAACGAGCACGCCGTCATGTTGCAACGGGGCCGCCGTTGCAATGCAATAGCAGCCCCGTTGCAACCCCGCGGGGCCCTTACGGGAAGGCCCCACCCCGCCCTCCCCAAGGGGAGGGAGACCTGTGAGATTGTAAGTGGTTGTGTAACAGTGTTTTGCAAAAACCGCTATTTTTCAACCGAAAAAACCGCGTGATTTTGACCTTCGCAGGATTTGAAAATTTGAGAGCGTGGCGGGAATTTTTTGAAAAGTACCCACGGATTTTGCGGTTAAATTCGGAATTAATTTGACAAAGAACATTAAATTTCAACGCAAAGACCGCAAAGGCGCAAAGAGGGCGCAGACGCGGTCTTTGCGCCTTTGCGGTCTTTGCGTTGAAAATTAGTTGAAAATTAGTTGAAAAATGGGAAACGCCCCTTCATCTCGCAGACACCCTCCCCTTGGGGAGGGCCGGGGTGGGGCCGTCGTAAAAAAACGGGCAAATCTGCGGCAAAGCGATATTTTTTTATTAAATTTGCAGCCTAATGTGTACATACGGCTGATGACAGTAGCAGAATTGATATATAAGGACAAAGGGCGGAAGCATTTCTCTTTTGAGGTATTGCCGCCGCTGAAAGGCACAGGCACGGAACGACTGTTCACAACAATCGACAAGCTGAAGCCGCTGGACCCGCTCTTCATCAACATCACCACCCACCACAGTGAGTTTGTCTACAATCAGTTGGATGGCGGACTGATCGAGCGCAGCCGCATACGCCGCCGCCCGGGCACGATAGCTATCGCCGCCGCCATACAAAACAAGTATGGCATACCGGTCATGCCACACATCATCTGCAGCGGCACAACGGTGGAAAACATCGAATATGAGTTGCTGGACCTGCAGTTTCTCGGTATAAGCAATCTGCTGCTCCTGCGCGGAGACAAGGCGCGCGAGGACCGCCACTTCACGCCGGCCGAAGGCGGACATGAGCACACGACGGACCTGATCCGTCAGGTGGTGAGCTTCAACGAAGGACGGTTTGCCGACGGGACGCCGATCAAGTGTCCGGGTCAGAAGTTTGACTTCGGCGTGGCCTGCTATCCGGAGAAACACGAGGAGGCGCCGAACCTCGAGATGGACATGGCCCGACTCAAGGAGAAGCAGGACCTCGGGGCAAGTTTTGCCGTGACACAACTGTTTTATGACAACAGCAAGTATTTCGAGTTTGTGGAGCGTGCCCGCGCGATGGGTATCACCATCCCCATCATCCCCGGCATCAAACCGCTGGCCAAGTTGAGCCAGCTCACGGTCGTGCCGAAGACATTCCACTGTGACATCCCGCAAGCACTGGCCGAAGAGGCTGTCAAATGCAAGACGGACGAGGAGGCACGGCGACTCGGCGTGGAATGGGCTGTGGAACAGTGTCGCGAGCTGTATGCCCACGGCGTCAACAACATACACTTCTATACCGTCTCGGCGGTCGACTCTGTCGTGGAGGTGGCGAAGAGGTTGTAGGGGATGGCCCCACCCCGGCCCTCCCCAAGGGGAGGGTGCCTGCGAGATGAAGGAGGTTTCTTTAAAACTCATACACTATACATTATTAATATATAAGGTGACAGAAAACGGATGAAGTTCAGCGATGTGATAGGTCAGGAGGAAATCAAGGCACGTCTGATGCAGATGTGCGACGAGGACCGCATCCCCCACGCCATGATGTTCTGCGGACCGCGAGGCTGCGGAAAGATGGCGTTGGCTATGGCTTTCGCTTGCCATCTGTTGGAAAGAGATTTTCGAGGAGGAGTCATTCGAGGAGTGAGGAGTGAGGAGTGTGGAGACTTTCGAGGAGTGAGGAGTGAGGAGTGTGGAGACTTTCGAGGAGTGAGGAGTGAGGAGTGTGGAGTGAGAAATGCTTTAAGTGCAGAAGACTATTCTCCCTCCTCCCTCCACACTCCTCCCTCCACGAATGAGAACCAACAGGAGTATTCTCCCTCCTCCCTCCACACTCCTCCCTCCTCGAATGAAAATCCCATGCTCGCCAACATGCGGCATCCGGACCTGCACTTCACCTACCCTACCATCAAGCTGCCCTCGATGAGCAGCGACTACAAACCGGTCAGCGACGACTTCGCACGCGAGTGGCACGAGATGATCATGGACAGCCCTTACTTCACGATGGACAAGTGGATGAGGGCCATCGGGGCGGAAAACCAACAGGCCATCATCACCGCCGGCGAAAGCGACGCGCTGACGCACAAACTCAGCCTCGTGTCGAGTCAGGGCGGATATAAGGTGGCGGTCGTATGGCTGCCGGAACGCATGAACATCGAGTGCGCCAACAAGATGCTCAAACTGATTGAGGAACCACCCAGCCGGACGGTATTCATCATGGTCAGCGACGAACCGGACCGGTTGTTGGAGACGATACGCAGCCGAACGCAACGCATCGACATCAAGCGCATAGACGACGAGAGCATGGTCCGCGGGCTCATCGAACACCGCGGAATGGGCGAAGAAGACGCACGACGACTGGCACGCATGGCGGCCGGCGACTGGCTCAAAGCAATGGAAGCACTCGACGCGGGAGGTGAAAACGGACTGTTCCTCGACATGTTCCGCACACTGATGAGACTGGCTTACGCACGCAACGTCAAGGACATGAAGAAGTGGAGCGAGACAATCGCGTCGTTCGGACGGGAGAAGCAGAAGCGTTTTCTGGAGTATTTCCTGCGGATGGCACGCGAAAACTTCATGTACAACTTCGGCAATCCGCAACTGACATATATGACACGGGAAGAGGAGGAATTTGCCGTCAGATTCGCACGCTTCGTCAACGAAAAGAATATCCTGCAGATGAACGAGCTGGCCAACCGGGCCATACGCGACATCGGTCAGAACGCCAATGCCAAGATCGTATTCTTCGACATGGCCATGCAGATGATCGTGCTATTGCTGCAGAAATAGGCAGCGGACACGGACTGACTCCGGATACCAAGAACAACAAATACATACAACCACATAAAGCATCGCCCCACACGGCCCTCTCGCAAGGATTCGCGGGGTACAATACATAGAGATTATATGAACGACAAGGATTATAAAATATGCTGCGGCTGCGACCGCGGGCTGAGCAAGGATGCCGTCGGACGGCAGGACAGACAGCTGAACACGTACGACTGGCTGGCCGACGTGCCGGGCAATACGGACACGACGGACCTGGTGGAGGTGCAGTTTAAGCACACACGCAAGGGATATTACCACAACGTCAACAATCTGGAGCTGAAGAAGGGCGACATCGTGGCCGTCGAGGCGAACCCGGGCCACGACATCGGTGTGGTCACTCTCACCGGACGGTTGGTCAAGTTGCAGCTGAAGAAGGCCAACCTGCGCTCGGCCGACGACATCAAGCGCATCTACCGACTCGCAAGACCGGTCGACATGGACAAGTATCGGGAGGCTAAGGCCCGCGAGCACGAAACCATGATCGAAAGCCGACAGATAGCAAAAGACCTCGGACTGAAAATGAAAATCGGAGACGTGGAGTATCAGGGCGACTGCAACAAAGCCATATTCTACTATATAGCGGACGAGCGCGTCGACTTCCGACAGCTCATCAAGGTGCTGGCCGACACCTTCCACGTGCGCATCGAGATGAAACAGATCGGTGCGCGGCAGGAGGCCGGACGCATCGGAGGCACAGGACCGTGCGGACGGGAATTGTGTTGCGCGACATGGATGAAGAACTTCAATAGCGTGAGCACCAACTCGGCACGCTTCCAGGACATTTCGCTCAACCCGCAGAAGTTGGCCGGAATGTGCGCCAAGTTGAAGTGCTGTCTCAACTACGAGGTGGACAGCTACGTCGAGGCGAGCCGCCGGCTGCCGAGCAAGGAGGTCATACTGCAGACTCTCGACTGCGACTACTACCTGTTCAAGTCGGATATACTCGCCGGCATGATCACATATTCGACGGACAAGAACATTGCCGCCAACCTCGAAGTCATCAGCGCTGAACGCGCCAAGGCCATCATCGAGATGAACCGACGCGGCGAAAAACCGGCTTCACTGCAGGATGACGGCAAGCGCAAGGAGCAAAATAAGTCGGCAGACCTGCTGGCTAATGGCGACATAACGCGATTTGACAAGGCCAAAAAGAAAAAGAGACAGGGTGGAAAGGGACCGCGACAAGCCGCCGGCGCACAGCAACGGCAGGGTGCAACGACACGCCGAGACAACCGGCAGGATGGTCCGCAGGACAGTGACGGCACCGCTCAGGAGGGCGCACGCCGTCCGGACAACCGCCAGCAGCAGGTTCACAGAACGGCGCAAGAAGCCAAACCGGCTCATGACGGCGACGGACAGGAAGCCCGCAACAGTCATCAGTCACAACAACGAGGGCGAAACGGACGGCGAACGGGAAACCGCCAGCCACGGAACAATCAGCAACAGGATGCGAAAGAATAGCTTTCCGATCATGATATCTCTGCTTACGGTTGCGGCGACACTGCTGTCGTGCAACCGTAAGACTGTTTATGACCACTATCAACCGCTCGATCATGGAGAGTGGAACAAGGACGACACGCTGGTCTTCGACATAAGGCCGGTGGCACAAGGCGGCGTCTACAAAGAGGAAGTGGGACTGCGGACGACCGGCGAGTATCCGTTTACGGGGCTCAGCCTGATTGTAGAACAAACCGTTCTGCCGGCCAAGGTGACGCGCTGTGACACGCTACGCTGCCGCCTGGCAGGTGAGGACGGCAGCATCAAAGGACGCGGAGTGGGATGCTATCAGTATCGCTTTCACCTCACAAACATCACTCTCGCTGACGGGGATTCGCTCAACGTGCGCATCCGCCACAACATGAGACGAGAAAATCTGCCCGGCATCACGGATGTAGGAATGAAAGTGAAGAGTGAAGAATGAAGAACGAAGAAGTTGCTGCCGCCTTTCCAACTTCTTCACTCTTCACTCTTCGTTCTTCATTTAACTTAGTTTCTTGCCAAATTCCTTCCCGCGTCTATCCTCAGGAAGATGAAAAGAAGGAACGTGAAGCCCCATAGCGACGAACCGCCATAGCTGAAGAACGGCAACGGAATACCGATGACGGGCGTCAGACCGAGCACCATGCCCACGTTGATGAACACATGAAACAGGAATATGGACAGCACAGAGTAGCCATAGACTCGGCCGAAACGGTAGGGTTGACGTTCGGCGAGATGTATCAGACGCAGTATTAAGGCAAGAAAGAGTATCAAAACGCCGGCCGAACCGAGAAAACCTTCCTCTTCGCCAACGGTACAGAAGATGAAGTCGGTGTCTTGTTCCGGCACATATTTCAGTTTCGTTTGCGTTCCGTTGAGGAAACCTTTGCCCTCCAGACCGCCCGAACCGATGGCAATCTCACTCTGATGGACGTTATATCCAGCTCCCGCAAGATCTTCTTCCAAACCCAACAGCACGTTTATTCGGACTCGCTGATGCGCTTCCAGTACATTGTTAAGCACGTAGTCGGCCGAATAGAAAAACGCCATAGACCCCAAGGCAAAGGCTATTATGAAGTAATAATTGCGCAGACGGGTGGCCAAAGCACGCCACAATAACATTCCAATCAACAGCGCACTGAGCACCAACTGGACCCAAACGACATCAAACGGTATCACATATTCGGAGAAAAGAAGAAACAGCAGCGTGATACCGACGCAATAAAACAATATCCGCCACATCAGACGCCGCTCGCGGCAGTAGACACTGACCATCACGGCGGTGAATATCTGGACAAACAAGAGCACCGTAAACTTGCCCACGGATGTGGGCGTATCCCAGAGCATCGTGTCCTCAAAGCGTATGCCGACGACGAAATAGATGACTGCGGCAACGCCCGTGAAGAGGATGCTGCCGGGCATTCCTTCGCGATAGAACATGAGGAAGAAGGCCAGATAGACCAACGCCGAACCCGTCTCACGCTGCAATATGATGAACATCATAGGCGTAAGGATAATCAGAAGCGTGACGGCAAAATGCTTCCAACGGTGTATGTTGTAGCCGTGGACACTCATGAATTTGGCCAGCGCCAACGCCGTGGCAAACTTGGCGAACTCCGCCGGCTGGAGACGCAACGGGCCGAGAACAAGCCACGAGCGCGAACCCTTGATCTGATGAGGATTGAATATCGTCACAAAAAGCAACAACAGCAAGGCCGCGTAGATGACATAAGCGAACGTATCATACAGCCGGTCGTCCAACATGAGAAGCACAAAGCCGAGACATATCGACGTCCCGATCCACACAATCTGCATGCCCGAACGTGTGTCGAGACTGAATATGTCGGTATCACCGTAGGTGTAGCTCGCCCCACAGACGCTTATCCATCCGAAGGTGAGCAGGGCGAGATAGATGCCTATCGTCCACCAGTCAAGCGACCGGAGCACTCCGGGCTGTTTGTTACCTGATCCTTGTGTCATACGCAATACGTCTTTGCTGGAATTCCTCGGCCTTACGTTCCGACTCTTCCGATAGTTTTCCGTTGATATACTGTTCCATCATCAGCGAACCGAGCGGCACTCCGTAGTCGGCTCCCCAACCGCCGTTCTCCACATAGACGGCAATGGCAATCTTGGGATTGTCCTTCGGGGCGAAGCCCATGAAGACAGAGTGGTCGTGTCCCCGGTTCTGGGCCGTTCCGGTCTTGCCGCACACCTCGTAGTCGGGGCGGTTGGCGGAACGGCACGTACCCTTGATGACAGCGCCGCGCATGCCTTCCACCACCGTCTCGTAAGCGCGGCGCCCGGCCATAGTGTAGTGGCGGCGGGTGTATGTCGTGTCGAGAGCCTCGCCCTCAATCTTTTTTACGACGTGAGGGACATAGTAGTAACCGCGGTTGGCGATGATCGCACCGAGGTTGGCGATCTGCAGCGGCGTGGCATTGACCTCGCCCTGACCGATCGAGATACTGATGATGGTGAGTCCGTTCCATGATTTCCGGTAGGCATCGTCGTAGAAGTCGGCGTTGGGAATGAGGCCACGCTTCTCTCCCGGCAGGTCGATGCCGAGGCGGTAGCCGAAGCCCATGCTGACCATATAGTCGCGCCAACGGTTCATTGCGTTCTGCACACTGCCATACTTCTTTTTGTTTCCTATCATATAATATAAGCCCCAGCAGAAGTAACCGTTGCACGACGTGGTGATGGCGCTCACCAGCGGTAGCGGCGAAGCATGGCCGTGGCAACCCACATGGAGTCCCCTGAAACTGAAACCGTGGTTGCACGGGAATGACGTTGCGGGCGAGATGATGCCTTCGTTGAGGAAAGTCAGCGCTTGTGTGGTTTTGAATGTCGAGCCGGGAGGATAAAGTCCCATGATGCTTCGGTTGAGCAGGGGCTTCCATGAGTCCCTGACAAGCGCGGCATGGTTCTTGCTCCGTTGGCGTCCGACCATGATACGCGGGTCGTAAGTCGGCGAAGACACCATGCAAAGCACCTCTCCCGTGGACGGTTCGATGGCCACGATGCTGCCTATCTTGCCTTCCATCAGCCGTTCGCCGAGTTCCTGAAGTTTGAGATCGATGCTGAGCGTGAGGTTCTTTCCCGCCACGGGCCTGCGGTCGAAGGCTCCGTTCTGATAGCTGCCCTGCACCCGGCCGTGAGCATCGCGCAACAGAATTTGCATACCTTTCTCTCCTCTCAGCACCTTCTCATAGCTCCGTTCGACGCCCAACTTGCCGATATAGTCGCCGGGCTGATAGTAGTCGTCCTCCTCTATGTCTGCCGGCGAGGCCTCCGCCATGTCTCCCAGCACGTGGGCGGCACAGTTGTACTGATACTGCCGGATGCTCCGGCGCTGGATATAGAAGCCGGGGAAGCGGTAAATCTTCTCCTGAAACATGCTGAACTCCTTATCCGAGAGCTGGCTCATGAACATCTGTTGCGTAAACGGGGAATAGCCCGCCGTGCGCTTTATCTTCTCCATGCGCTCGACAAAAAACTCCCGCGTGATACCCAATGCCTGACACAGTTCCGTCGTGTCCGTCCTTCCGCGGGCCTCGCGGGTGACGACCATGATGTCGTATGCCGGCTGGTTGTAGACGAGCAGTTTGCCGTTGCGGTCGGTGATGATGCCGCGCGAGGGATATTCTATCTTTTTGAGGAAGGCATTGGAGTCGGCGTTCTTCTTGTAGTCGTCACTCATGAGTTGGAGAAAGAACAGCCGCACGATATAGACCACCACGATGGCGATGGCTACTCCTCCGACGACAAAGCGTCTGTTCTCAAGTCCGTAGTCTTTCACTTCTTCCTGACGCTCTCTATGGTGAGTATGAATATCAATGTCAGCAATGTGCTTCCACCGATACACTGGAGCCAATGTTTCCAATGGAAGAAGCTGAACATCTCAAGCGAAAAGAAACAGAGGCAATACACCAGCACCAGCACCGTGGCGTAGAAAGTGTATTTCGCGCCACCGATTGTGCCCACCGAGGGGGCGATGTCCTCCGGTGCGTCACGCTGGATGAACAGGCCGAAGAAGTACGGCTGTATGGCTCCGACAAGCGTAAGAGACGCCGAGGCCACGCCGGGAGTGTTGGAAAACGCATCTACGGTCAGGCCGAGCAGAAATCCCCACAACATTATGCCCCAACGGGGATAATCGTGCGGAAAGGTCAGCATCATGTAGACATACAGCAACGGCGTGGCATAGCCGAACAGATGTATGCGGTTGAACACCAATGCCTGCACCAGACACAGTGCGACGGCACCGAGCAATCTCTTCATCAGATTGAGAGGCATGTTTTCTTTTTTTAATGGCGGTAAGGTCTTTAAGGTCTTTAAAGTTCTTAATGTCTTTAAAGACCTTTCTCTAATCATTTTGCAGTCTTCCCTTGCAGCGAGTCGCGTGCGGCCACCATGAGCCGGGAACGTTCGGCAATGGACTTGTCGTTGATGACATAGACGTCACGCAGGTTGCCGAAATCCGTGGCCAACTGTATCTTCAGACGATATGAGAGCCCGTCGCGGGAGTTGTAGACCTGCAATATCTTGCCCACGGCGACACCGCGGGGGAATATCGAGGAATAGCCGTTGGTCTCCACCCAGTCACCCAACTTGAAGTGAGCGTGTCGCGGGATGTCCTCCACGTATGCCGTCGAAGGGTCGCCCCCACTCCACGTCAGATAGCCGAAATAGCCGCGCTTGCGTATCGTACAGCTGATGCGCGAACGGACGTTCAGGACCGGCAGGACTATCGAATAGTGGTCGGAGGTCATGTAGACCACACCGACGACACCATGTCCGCAGGCCACCCCCATATCCTTGGCTATGCCGTCGGCCCGGCCCTTGTCTATCGTGATCAGATTGTCCTCGCGGTCCAACGTGTTGGCGATGACCTTGGCCGGTGTCAGCCGATAGCTGTCCAGCGCCTCCATCTCCTCCCGCCTGGCGGCCACGGTGTCACCGGTGGCCTCGGCGTAGAGTCGGGAGAGCTGGCTGACCTGACGTTCGAGATAGAAGTTGCGCAGGGTGAGACTCTCGTTGATCTTGGTCAGCGAGAAGAACGACTCCACGGCGGAGTCCCATTCATATATCTTTCCGGTCATGGCATTGGCCGAAGTGACCCACACGCTACCCTGGTAGCTGTTGTACTGAAACAACAGCACCATGCTGATCAGCTCAAGGATGACGAAAAACATCCAATTGCTGTACTTCTTCAGGAAATATAAGAGGTTGCGCACGGGGCTCTTATCTCATCAGGAACGAGAAGCGGTCGACATTCTTCAGCGCGATGCCGGCACCGCGGGCCACGCTGTGGAGCGGGTCTTCGGCTACATGGAACGGGATGTTGATCTTGTCCGTCAGTCGCTTGCTCAGTCCGCGCAACAGCGCACCGCCACCGCTCAGATAGATGCCGTTCTTGACGATGTCGGCATAAATTTCCGGCGGAGTGTTCTCGAGAGCGGAGAGCACGGCGCTCTCTATCTTGGCCACCGTCTTGTCCAGACAGTGGGCTATCTCCTGATAGCACACGGGCACTTCCATCGGCAGGGCCGTGATGCGGTTGGGGCCATGAACGACGTAGTCGTCCGGAGCCTCGTCGCCGAGGTCTGTCAGCGCCGAACCGACGTGTATCTTGATGCGCTCAGCCATGCGCTCGCTGACCTTGACGTTGTGCTGGCGGCTCATGTACTCCTGAATGTCGGCCGTGAGGTCGTCACCGGCGACGCGGATGGAGTTGTTGCAGACGATACCGCCCAGAGAGATGACGGCAATCTCGGTCGAGCCGCCGCCTATATCGACAATCATGTTGCCCTCCGGTGCCTCGACGTCGATGCCGATACCGATGGCGGCGGCCATTGGCTCAAAGATCAGATAGACGTCGCGACCGTCGGCATGCTCGGCGGAGTCACGCACGGCGCGCAGCTCGACTTCGGTCGAACCCGACGGCACACCGATGACCATGCGCAGCGACGGCGAGAAGAGACGGTTGCCGGTGTGCACCATCTTGATGAGTCCGCGCATCATCTGCTCGCAGGCGGAGAAGTCGGCGATGACGCCGTCGCGCAGCGGACGGATGGTGCGTATGTTGTTGTTGGTCTTCTCATACATCAGTTTGGCTTTGCCGCCGACGGCAATCATCTTGTCCGTGCGACGGTCCAGCGCTACGACGGACGGCTCGTCGACCACGATCTTGTCATCACTGATGATAATGGTGTTGGCCGTTCCCAAGTCCATTGCTATTTCCTGGACAAACGAAAAAAATCCCATAATTATGATTAAATGAAGAATGAAGAATGAAGAATGAAGAATGTCGTGCGGCGTGACTCAGTTCTTCCTTATGACTATACGCATGTCATCCGTCAATCTCCGGTCCTCATTCGGGTTGTCTCTTTATTTAAATGAAGAATGAAGAGTGGAGAATGAAGAATGTCATGCTGTGCGACTCAGCGTCCACTACGATGACCTTACATCAATCTCCGGTCTGCATCCAGTTGTCTCTTTGTTTAAATGATTGATGAAGAACGTTGAACGGAGAATGAAGAACCCGCACGGCCATACTACCCCACTGGTATTCTTCATTCTTCGTTCTTCATTCTTCATTTATTTCTCGAACCACGCATGTATAGCCGTGTCGTAGTGGCTGCTCACGCCGAATGCGCGGGCTGCGAACATGCGACGGTCCTCGATGTCGGTCTCGGCGCCCTTCTTGTTGAGGATGTCGAGCAGCACGGCATATTCGGCCTTGCTCGGCACGATGACAACATCCTTGAAGTTTTTCGCTCCGGCACGTATCAGCGAGATTCCGCCTATGTCGATCTTCTCGATGATGTCTGCGTCTGAAGCACCGCTGGCCACGGTCGCCTCGAAGGGATAGAGGTCGACGATGACGAGGTCGATCTCCGGTATCTCATACTTAGCCATCTGCTCACGGTCACCCTCGTTGTCGCGACGTCCGAGGATACCTCCGAACACTTTCGGGTGGAGCGTCTTCACACGTCCGCCGAGGATTGAGGGATAGGTCGTCACGTCTTCCACCTTGCCGCATTCGTAGCCCAGCGACTCGATGAAAGTCTGTGTTCCGCCTGTTGACAAAAATTTCACACCCTCGGCATTGAGCTTCGCGAGCAGTTCCTCCAGTCCGTCCTTGTGGAACACCGAGATAAGTGCAGTCTTGATCTTCTTTGTTTCAGCCATAATAATTTATTATAATCGATTATTCTATATTATTAAATATGAGGCTGCAAAGTTACAAAAAAGCACGGACAGCACAATAATATTTTACCGAAAAAACAACCGCCATTTCATATTAAATATGTATATCATTAATCTATATCATCCAGACAGGGCCGTGACAGGGGTGTGCCGCAAACTGTTAAAAACTCGGAATTATAATGACAAAACTTCTCCATTTTAACATAAATTCTCCACGAAGTCGTCCCTCGGTCTCAAATTTTCAAAAATAGCGCGTGCATCTTTTAGTCCCTGAACGACAGTGGGTTACGACAATTTTCATCAAAGTGTGCAACGATTCCGCCGGTTTCCTCCGAGCCGTAAGGCCCTTACGGCATTGCAACGGGGGCCCCGTTGCATCACAACGGCGTGCCCGTTGCAAGCTGACGGCAGCCCCGTTGCGGACCAACGGGGCCCTTACGGCAAGACCGCGACATTTTTTTCGTCGGAAAACGGAGCCGAAATGTCAAAATCGGGGCATCGGCGCCGTTTTTTTGAAGCATTTCCGAAGTGTTAAATTTTTGATATTATCATGACACCGGCCCCACCCCGGCCCTCCCCAAGGGGAGGGTGCCTACGAGATGAAAGGCTAAAGCCCTGACATCTGACATCCAACATCTGACATCTGACATCTAACATCTGACATCTAACATCTGACATCCAACATCTGACATCTAACATTTGCGCCGGAGAAAAACCGCCCGCGTTGCAAAGTGCGTTTGACATTTTGACAGATTTGCCGCCCGCAAGCAGATATTTTAGCTTTTTTTACCCTCCAAAAGACTGAAAAATGTCCGACAACGTTTGCGGTTGACGAATTAAAGCACTAACTTTGTGGTCAGAAAAAACAAAAGGTTTCTAATTAACATCAAAATATAAATTAATTATGGCAAGTTACAAATCACTGGGTCTTGTGAACACAAAAGACATGTTCAGCAGAGCCATCAACGGCGGTTACGCAATCCCCGCTTTCAACTTCAACAACATGGAGCAACTCCAGGCTATCATCAAGGCTTCTTCCGAGCTGAAGTCACCGGTCATCCTGCAGGTATCAAAGGGTGCGCGCAACTACGCCAACCAGACCCTCCTCCAGTATATGGCACAGGGTGCTGTCGAATACGCAAAGGAGCTGGGATGCAAGCATCCTGAGGTCGTGCTCCATCTGGACCACGGCGACAGCTTCGAGCTGTGCAAGAGCTGCGTCGACATGGGCTTCTCTTCAGTCATGATCGACGGTTCATCCCTGCCCTACGACGAAAACGTAGCCCTGACAAAGAAGGTTGTCGAATACGCACACGCTCACGACGTGACCGTAGAAGGCGAGCTCGGCGTGCTGGCCGGCGTTGAGGATGAGGTTGCAGCCGAGGAGTCTCACTACACAAAGCCCGAGGAAGTCATCGACTTCGTCACAAAGACAGGCGTGGACTCACTGGCCATCTCGATAGGAACGTCTCACGGAGCTTACAAGTTTAAGCCCGAGCAGTGCACACGCGACCCGAAGACAGGCCGTCTCGTTCCCCCGCCTCTCGCATTCGATATCCTCGACGAAATCATGAAGAAGCTCCCCGGATTCCCCATCGTGCTCCACGGCTCTTCTTCAGTACCCCAGGAGTATGTCGACATCATCAACCAGTATGGCGGCAAGCTGCCCGACGCAGTCGGCATCCCCGAGGAGCAGCTCCGCAAGGCTGCCAAGAGCGCTGTCTGCAAGATCAATATCGACTCCGACTCACGTCTGGCCTTCACCGCAGCAGTACGCAAGACTCTAGCCGAGAAGCCCGCTGAGTTTGACCCGCGCAAATACTGCGGTCCCGCTCGCGACCTCATGGAGGAGATGTACAAGCACAAGATTGTCAACGTGCTCGGCAGCGACAACAAGCTCGCAAATATGGAATAATCACAATCTCTATAAAAAGGCAAAGGAGTCCTGCAACCCGGCCGGGTTGCAGGACT
>JAFULM010000025.1 GCA_017483185.1 Prevotella sp.
CCGAAGAAATGTGTACTTTTGCCCATCGTTATTTATGTTTTGTTTCGCGACTACTAAATAACGATAATGGGCTGACTCCTGCAAATGGAATCAGCCCTAATTTTTATTCAACTCAAAATGTTTAGCGGACAGTAATATTTATATATACAACTCTCTGCACACATCTCTCTCTTGGTCTGCACAGACACAACGGCCTAATCGGAGAGGCCTTTATGTGGGGTATGTTCAAAGAGGTTGTTGCGTTTCCGGTAATGATAAATATGTGCGCAGAGAGTAGATTGTATGTCGAAAGGTCTGTTATGGTAAAACCAGAAAGGAATTGCAGGGAAGAATGGGTCCCTGCAATTCCTTTCTGGTTTGGCTTCAAAGCCATCTCTTTCCTCTGTTATGCCTCTGTCATTCGGTCGTTCTGATGTCCCATCCGATGGCACTTGCGCCAAGCACTGCAGCCGACGAGCCGTCGAGGCCGCTGATGAGAAACTGTGCCTTGCCGCGGAACACCGGCATGACGTGGGCGTCGTAGGCCTCGCGGATGGGTTTCATGATCAGCTCTCCGGCCTTGACGAGGCCGCCGAAGAATATGAATGCCTCGGGGCTGGAGAACGCGGCGAAGTCGGCGCAAGCCTCTCCGAGCATCTTGCCCGTGAAGCGGAATATCTCGTTGGCAAGCTCGTCGCCCTTTTCTGCTGCGATGCTGACATCCAAGGATGTGATCTCCTCTGGATTCAGGTCGCGGAGCAGTGACGGCTGTCCGGTCTTTTCCAACATCTCACGAGCTGTGCGTGCCACACCCGTTGCGGAGCAGTAGGCCTCCAGGCATCCCGTGCGGCCACAACCGCAAGTGCGTCCGCCCTTGCGAATCATGGTCACGTGGCCCAGTTCTCCGGCAAATCCGTCGTGTCCGTAGACCAGTTGTCCGTTGACGACGATGCCCGAACCGACACCTGTTCCGAGTGTTATCACAATGAAATTCTTCATTCCGCGGGCCACACCATACGTCATTTCGCCGATGGCGGCAGCGTTGGCGTCGTTGGTCATGGCCACGGGGACGCCAAGCTTCTGACGGAACATGTCTGCCAGGGGGACTATGCCTTTAGCCCAAACGATGTTGGCTGCATGCTCGATGGTCCCCTTATAGTAGTTGGCGTTGGGTGCGCCGATGCCCATTGCCTTTATCTTGTCTATCCCTCCGACCTGATCTATGATGATTTGCAGTGCCTCAACGGCTGCTTCTACGTATGCTTCCGCCGTCTCATAGCCCTGTGTCTTGATGGCCGTAGTCGCTTTGATGTCACCCCGACTGTCGACAATGCCGAAGACGGAGTTTGTCCCTCCTAAATCAAGTCCTATCACATAGGGCATGACTGATGTTTGTTCGTTCATACTGAAATGTTTTTGGTTATTGGCAATAAATAAATATGTATAATCTCACGCAAAGATATTAAAAAAAACGACCGGAGCAAGCGTTTGGTTTTAAAAACTTGCTCCTGCCGTCAGATTTTCATGTTTTCCTGTGGAAGACCCTGCCCTGATATATGATATTCGGAAGAACAAACGGTTGAATGTCGCTGCCGAAGGCCGCGATATGCTCGTTGGGATATATTCGCTGCTCTGGACTGTCAGTCTGTTTTTCGGACGATTTGCGTTCCGGAAGAATGGTTCCGCGGCGGAGGCGATGTCGCATCGTAGCGGATTTGCAGTCAGCGACCTCATGAAAGTGACGTCTCCTCAAGAGAGTTTAAAGTCAGAAGCTCCCGCCGCCCGAAGTCATGAAAAACGGCGGAAGAGAAAACATTTAGCGACAAAAACTTGTGTAATTCGTATAATTTTAGCAATTTTGCATTCGCTATGCCGTTCCAAATACATATAAGCATACTTGATTTTATATTCAAGGGAATTCTCATCGGAATCATCGCTTCTGCGCCGATGGGGCCTGTCGGCGTGCTCTGCGTGCAGCGGACGCTGAACAAAGGACGCTGGTATGGCTTCATCACCGGCATCGGAGCGGCAGTGAGCGACATCATCTACGCCGGTATCACGGGCTTCGGCATGAGCTTTGTCATGAACTTCATCAACGACCAGCAAAACCGTTTCTATCTGCAGATAGTCGGCAGCGTGCTGCTGATGCTGTTCGGCATATATACCTATCGCACCGACCCAACGCGCAACATCCGTCGTTCGGGCGCCAACAAGGGCACGCTGGTTCACAACGGCGTGACGGCCTTTCTCGTCACACTGTCCAATCCGCTCATCATTCTGCTCTTTCTCGCCTGTTACGCCCAGTTTGCCTTTGTGCTGCCGGACCATCCGTTTGAGATGGTCGTAGGCTTCATGAGCATTATCGCAGGCGCACTGCTGTGGTGGTTCGGACTGACATGGCTTGTGGACAAGATACGCGGCAAGTTCGACGACAATGGCATACGGCTCATCAATCAGGTCATCGGAGCAGTCGTGGTGATATGCTCCGTGATAATGTTTGTTGGCACGGTGACCAACTTATACAGATTTTTCTGATTATATATATGTATATCTCACAGGAACTGAGGAAAAAGAACATAGCGGAATATCTGCTATACATGTGGCAGGTGGAAGACACTATCCGGGCTTTCGACTGCTCTTTGTCGCGTATCCGCAGGGAGTATATCAGCCGTTTTGATTATACCGACGAACAGAAGGAGGAGATGTCCGACTGGTACGGCTATCTGATACGCATGATGAACGAAGAGGGGTGCCGCGAGCAAGGCCATCTGCAGATAAACAAGGTCACGATGATGCAGCTCGAGGAACTCCATGCGCGGCTGTTGCAGAGCAGCAAGTTCCCGTTCTACAACGCCGAGTATTACAAGGTGTTGCCGTTCATCGTGGAGTTGCGCAACCGCGGGGCCGACAAGGACGAGCATGAGGTGGAGACCTGCTTCAACTCCCTCTACGGTGTGATGATGTTGCGTTTGCAGAAGAAGGACATCAGCCCCGATACGGCTCATGCCGTCAAGGAAATAACCACGCTGGTGGGGATGCTCAACGACTATTATCTGAAAGACAAGGAGAAACCGCTCGAATTTGATTAAAAGAAAACGATATAAGACAATGAACATACTGATCACGGGCTGCAACGGCCAATTAGGAAATGAGATACAACTGATAGAGAAAAACTATCCGCAGCATAAATTCTACAACACCGACGTCGCCGACCTCGACATTACGGACAGTGACGCCGTGACATCGTTTGTGGAGCAAAACGCTATCGACGGCATCATCAACTGTGCCGCATATACGGCGGTTGACAAGGCTGAAGACGCTGAGGAACTCTGCATGTTGCTTAACGCGACGGCTCCGTCGTATCTGGCTGCTGCCGTAGGACGACGCGGCGGATGGATGGTGCATGTATCGACAGACTATGTCTTTGACGGGACGGCCCACATACCTTATACGGAAGATATGCCGACGTCGCCCGACAGTGTCTATGGACGTACCAAACTGGCAGGAGAAGAGGCCGTGATGAGTTGTTGTGACCGCGTGATGGTGGTTCGGACGGCATGGCTTTACAGCGAGTTCGGCAACAATTTCGTCAAGACCATGATGCGTCTCGGGCGTGAGCGAGAGCAGTTGGGCGTAGTGTTCGACCAGATTGGGACTCCGACCTATGCCGGCGACCTCGCCGTGGCTATCATGACGGCGGTAGATAAGGGCATTGTGCCCGGCATATACCATTATTCCAACGAGGGCGTGACCAGCTGGTATGACTTCACCAAAGCCATACATCGTATCGCCGGCATTACCACATGCGACGTTCGCCCGCTCCATACGGCCGAATATCCGGCCAAGGCAAACCGTCCTGCTTACAGCGTGTTGGACAAGACGAAGATAAAGTCGACCTACGGAATAACCGTTCCCCATTGGGAGGAATCGCTGGAGAAGTGCATCGGAGGCTTGGCATGACCGTCACTGTGACGGAAAGGGTAGGGCAGAGGATTGCTTTATTATGTAGACAGTAAAATGAATAAAGAAATAGAGAGAAGACGTACCTTTGCGATTATTTCGCATCCGGACGCCGGTAAGACGACGCTTACCGAAAAGTTTCTGCTCTTCGGTGGCCAGATACAGGTGGCCGGTGCCGTGAAGAGCAACAAGATAAGAAAGACAGCCACATCCGACTGGATGGAGATAGAGAAACAGCGCGGTATCTCCGTGTCGACATCGGTTATGGAGTTTGACTACGAGGGATATAAGGTTAACATCCTTGATACGCCCGGTCACCAGGACTTCGCCGAAGACACGTTCCGCACACTGACTGCCGTCGACTCGGCCATCATCGTCGTCGATAGTGCCAAAGGCGTGGAGACACAGACACGCAAGTTGATGACGGTCTGCCGCATGCGCAATACTCCGGTCATCATCTTCATCAACAAGATGGACCGCGAGGGCCGTGACCCGTTCGATTTGCTTGACGAGTTGGAGCAGGAATTGGGCATCAAGGTACGCCCGTTGAGCTGGCCGATAAACCAGGGAGCAAAGTTCAAGGGTGTTTATAATATATATGAGAAGAAGCTGGACCTTTTCACGCCGGACAAACAGCGCGTGACCGAAAAGGTCGAAGTGAACGTGGATAGCGACGAACTGGATGCGCGTGTCGGTCATGTCGACGCTGAAAAGCTGCGCGAGGATTTGGAATTGGTGGACGGTGTCTATCCCGAATTTGACGTAGAGGATTATCGTGCGGCTGAGGTTGCACCAGTATTTTTCGGTTCGGCACTCAATAATTTCGGCGTTCAGGAGCTGCTCAACTGTTTTGTGGAGATAGCTCCGAGCCCACGTCCGACTAAGGCAGAAGAACGCATGGTGAGTCCCGAAGAACCTAAGTTCACCGGTTTTATTTTTAAGATAACGGCCAACATCGACCCCAACCACCGCTCATGTATCGCTTTTTGTAAAGTATGCAGCGGACGTTTCGTGCGCAACCAGCCTTATTTGCACGTGCGGCAGGGCAAGACCGTGCGCTTCTCGTCGCCGACACAGTTTATGGCTCAGCGCAAGAGTACCATCGACGAAGCTTATCCCGGAGACATTGTCGGACTGCCGGACAACGGTATCTTCAAGATAGGAGACACGTTGACGGACGGCGAGCAGCTGCATTTCCGTGGTCTGCCGAGTTTTTCGCCGGAAATGTTCAAGTATATCGAGAATGCGGACCCGATGAAATCCAAGCAACTTCAGAAAGGCATCGATCAGCTGATGGACGAGGGTGTGGCCCAGTTGTTCGTCAACCAATTTAACGGCCGCAAGATTATCGGAACCGTCGGGCAACTCCAGTTTGAGGTAATACAATATCGTTTGGAGAACGAATACAATGCCAAATGCCGCTGGGAGCCCGTCCATCTTTATAAGGCATGCTGGATAGAGAGCGATGATGAGTCCGAACTGGAGAATTTCAAGAAGCGCAAGTATCAGTATATGGCCAAGGACAAGGACGGCCGCGACGTCTTTCTTGCCGACAGCGGCTACGTGCTCAGCATGGCGCAGGAGGATTTCAAGAAGATAAAATTCCATTTTACAAGCGAATTTTGAATTAGGAGTTATTAATTATGAGTTGTCTGTCGCATGTCGACAACTCATAATTAATAATTCAAAACTCATAATTTTAGAAAGTTTATGACCCAAGAAGAAGATATAAAGAAGGCCGTGGAAACCCTCCGCAATGGTGGTGTGATACTCTATCCGACCGATACCGTGTGGGGCATAGGATGTGATGCGACCAACGCCGAGGCCGTGGCCAAGGTCTACAAGATAAAGCAACGTGACGACTCAAAGGCGCTGATATGTCTTGTCGACAGTGATGCCAGGTTGCAGCGGTATGTACGTAATGTCCCCGAGGTGGCATGGCAACTGCTTGATTGTGCCGACAAACCGACAACGGTGATACTTGACGGAGCCGTCAATCTGGCTCCCAATCTCATCGCCGCTGACGGCAGTATAGCCCTGCGTATCACATCGGAGACTTTCTCCAAGCAACTTTGCTATCGTTTTCAGAAAGCCATAGTCTCCACGTCGGCCAATATATCCGGTGAACCGACTGCCCAAAACTACCGCGATATAGCTCCGGAAATCATAGATGCCGTGGACTACGTGTGTTGGAGCCGACGTCAGGAGCACAAGCCGCACACCCCGTCAAGCATCATCAAGCTCGGTATGGGCGGCGAAGTAGAGATAATCAGGAAGTAGATGAGAATAGCTCGGATTGAAGCAAAGATCCATGAGACATTCCTTGCACTACTGAAATGGCGCGAGGAACATGTCAGTGAGCGCAGTTTCAAACTCGTGCTTGCATTTCTTGTGGGCCTTTTTGCGGCAGTGGCAGCATTTGTACTACACGGTTTGATCAATCAGATCGGCGCACTGCTGACCAGTTCGTTCAACCGTCATTCGGCCAATGGGCTTTATCTCGTATATCCCGTTGTCGGCATATATCTGACCTCGCTCTTTGTCCGTTACGTCGTGAAAGACGATATCAGTCATGGCATCACACGTATTCTTTATGCCATCAGTAGCAAGCAGAGCCGTCTTCGCGGTCACAACTGCTGGTCGTCGGTGGTCGCATCGGCCATCACCATCGGTTTCGGAGGTTCTGTCGGTGCGGAGGCACCTATCGTTTTGACCGGTTCTGCCATCGGTTCCAACCTCGGGAAACTGTTCCGGATGGACAACAAGACACTCATGCTGCTTGTCGGATGCGGTGCTGCCGGTGCCATAGCGGGCATTTTCAAGGCGCCGATAGCCGGTCTTGTGTTTACCTTGGAGGTGCTGATGATAGACCTGACGATGGCTTCCCTGCTGCCTGTGCTTGTCTCCTGCGTCACCGCAACGTGCTTTACGTATATCTTCAGCGGTGATTCCGTCCTTTTTTCGTTTCATATCGACAGCGGATGGACTGTCGAGCGTATTCCCGCCAGCATCCTGTTGGGTGTCACTTGCGGTCTGATCAGCCTCTATTTCATACGGACAATGACCTTTTGCGAAGGCATTTTCGCCCGTTTCAAGAACCGGACGCTTGTCCGGTTGCTCATCGGCGGAGCCACTTTGAGCCTGTTGATATTCCTCTTTCCGTCACTCTATGGCGAAGGCTATCGCGACATCAACCTCCTTCTCAACGGTCAGACACAAGCCGATTGGGATGGCGTTTTGCGTAATTCGCTCTTCTCCGGTCAGGGCAATCTCGTCATTCTGTACGTCTCTTTGGTACTTCTGACCAAGGTGGTGGCCACTTCGGCGACCAACGGTGGCGGCGGTTGTGGCGGTACGTTTGCTCCGAGCCTCTTCGTCGGATGCTTCGGCGGTTTCCTTTTCGCCCGTCTGTGGAACCTATATAATATAGGTGTATATGTTCCGGAAAAAAACTTTGCCCTGCTTGGCATGGCCGGTGTGATGTCCGGAGTGATGCATGCGCCGCTCACGGGAATATTCCTCATCGCCGAGATAACCGGCGGGTATGACCTCTTTTTGCCGCTGATGATTGTCAGCGTGTGCTCCTATCTCACCATCAGTATATTCGAACCGCACAGCATTTACGGCATGCGTTTGGCCAAACAGGGCAAGCTCATCACCCATCACACCGACCATGCAATCCTCACATTGATGAATCTGGACAGTGTGATAGACCGCAATTATACTCCTGTCACTCCCGATATGGAACTTGGTAAGATTATCCATAAGATCAGTCTGAGCCGCCACGACCTTCTGCCGGTGCTCGATGCGGGTGGCAATCTGCTTGGTGAGATAAACATCAGCAAGCTCCGTCATATAGTTTTCCGCACCGAGCTATATCATCATTTCAAGGCCCATCAGCTCATGATGCCGCCTCCGGCCATGCTTCATGACGACACTCCGATGACGGTTGTCATGAAGGAGTTCGACCGGACCCATGCTGACGGTCTTCCGGTGTTGGACAGTGAGAACCATCTCAAAGGCTATATCTACCGTCAGCGCATGTATGGCATGTACCGGAAGATGGTCGCTGACATGAGTCAGGACTGACGGCAACAGGCCAAAATTATTTAAGAAAATAACAACAACGATGAAAAAAGAAGACTTGAAAATAGTATTCATGGGCACTCCGGAGTTTGCTGTTGCCACACTACGCGCTCTTGTGGAAAACGACTACAACGTAGTGGCCGTTGTCACACAGCCGGACAAACCCGTCGGACGTCACGGCAGCGTTCTTCAGGCATCAGCCGTGAAGCAGTATGCCTTGGAGCAAGGACTGCCGGTGCTGCAACCCGAGAAGATGAAGGACCCGGAGTTTGTTGCCGCTCTCAAGTCCTACGGCGCCAACTTGCAGGTCGTCGTGGCCTTCCGTATGCTCCCCGAGATTGTCTGGGACATGCCGGAGTATGGCACATTCAATGTCCATGCCGCCCTGTTGCCACAGTATCGCGGCGCGGCGCCCATCAACTGGGCTGTCATCAACGGCGAGACACGGACCGGCGTGACCACATTCTTCCTTGACAAGGACATCGACACGGGGCGCGTCATAATGCAATTGCCCTTTGATATTGCCGACGACTACAACGTAGAGAATGTTTACGACGGCCTGATGAACCTCGGAGCCGACATCTGTCTGCGCACCCTTGAGCGTATAGTCGCATCCGATGGTCATCCCGAGTCCATCCCCCAGGATGAGATGACCGCGCAGGAAGGTGAGTTGCATGTCGCTCCGAAGATATTCAAGGAGACCTGCCGCATCTCATGGGAGCAGCCGCAGAAGCGCATCTACGACTTCGTGCGCGGTCTGAGTCCCGTCCCCGGCGCATGGACCATGTTCCGATCGCCTGACGGAAAGGAGACTGTATTGAAGCTGTTCCGTACCGAAAAGACCGACAGACGTTGTTCGGAACGTCCCGGAACCGTTGTTGTCGACCGCAAAGAGATGTATGTCGCCACCACCGACGGTCTGCTGCGAGTTTGCGAATTGCAGCTTGCCGGCAAGAAGCGGATGGCTGCGCAGGACTTTCTTAACGGCATGAAAGACGCAGCGGACTATTCCGTTGAGTAGCACGGAATGACTCATCCGAATGGAGACCTTCGTGCCGATAGAATAAAAAAAGCGTCATTCTGTATAATAAAATCAGGGCCGTAGCGTTTGATATATAAACGTATTAAACCGGAATAGCCTATGAAGTATTTTACACAAGAAACGCTTAATCCAAGTGAAAGAACGCTCGAGATCATCAAGCAGATTGCTTACACTTATAGAGTTATAAGACTGGCAGACGGCACCAAGATGCCTTATTGCCTGAATTGAAAGCATTAACACTCAGAGATAATGGTATTAGTATCACCGTCACTTCTTGCTGCCGACTTCCTGAAGCTCGGCAGCGAGATAGACATGATTAACCGCAGTGAGGCCGATTGGCTCCATCTGGACGTGATGGACGGTTCTTTTGTTCCCAACATTTCATTCGGTTTTCCCGTTATAGAGGCAGTGGCCAAGGTCTGCGAGAAGCCTCTCGATGTCCATTTCATGATAGAGCGGCCGGAACGTTACATCGAGCAGACGGCTCGTCTCGGTGTAATGATGATGAACATTCACATAGAGGCATGCACCCATCTCCATCGTGCGGTACAGGAGATACATGCCGCCGGCATGAAAGCCGGAGTCACCCTCAATCCGACGACGCCCGTATCGATGCTTGAAGACATCATCGGCGACATCGACATGGTACTTCTGATGAGCGTCAATCCCGGTTTCGGAGGTCAGGACTTCATTGAGAATACCATTTCAAAGGTCACCCGTCTGCGCCGCATGATAGACGCCGCCGGTTCCCATGCCCTTATCGAAGTCGATGGAGGCGTCCATGCCGGGACAGCCCCGAGGCTGGTACAGGCCGGTGTCGACGTGCTCGTGAGCGGCAGTTATGTCTTCAAGAGCGCATCGCCGGAACAGACCATCCATGAGTTGAAGAACCTTTAAACCATTCGCGCATAGCTCTGCCGCATAAGAAAAACATATCATACGAACACTGTGAAGCTATGGAAATATCAGAATTGTATAGCATCTATGCCGCCAATCCCGTGCTGACGACCGACAGCCGCAACTGTCCTGCCGGTTCAATCTTCTTCGCCCTCAAAGGCGCGTCGTTCGACGGCAACCGTTTTGCCGCAGCCGCGTTGGAGAAGGGTTGTGCCCGGGTCGTGGTGGACAACCCCGCGTATGCCACCGATCCGCGCTGCATCCTCGTCGACGACTGTCTGCAGGCGTTCCAGCAACTGGCCCGCTACCATCGTCGCCGGTTCTCCATTCCCGTCATCGGCATCACCGGCACCAATGGCAAGACGACCACCAAGGAACTCGTCTCCGCCGTGTTGGCCCGCCGTTACAATGTCCTCTTCACCGAAGGCAATTTCAACAACGACATCGGCGTGCCCAAGACGCTCTTCCGTCTCACTCCCGAACATGATATTGCCGTCGTCGAGATGGGAGCAAGCCATCCCGGCGACATCCGCACGCTGGTCAATCTGGTCGAGCCGACCTGCGGACTGATCACCAATGTCGGCCGCGCCCATCTTCAGGGTTTCGGTTCGTTGGACGGCGTGCTCCACACCAAGGGCGAACTCTATGACTTCCTGCGCACCGACAAGGATAGCGTCACATTCATCAATACCGACAATCCGCTGCTGATGTCCATTGCCGACGGACTGCCCCGGACGGTCAGCTACGGCCGTGGAGAGGGTGTCGCCGTGCGCGGCGAGGTCATCGGTTGCGCCCCGTTCCTCTGCTTCCGTTGGCAGGCCGAGGCCGCAGACGACGGGTGGCATGAAGTCTCCACCCATCTCATCGGAGCCTACAACATGGACAACATGCTGGCCGCCATCACCGTCGGTCTCCATTTCGGTGTCGCTCCGGCGGACATCTGCCGTGCCTTGGAGGACTATGTGCCGGGCAACAACCGCTCGCAGCTCACCGTCACCGCCACCAACCGCCTCATCGTCGATGCCTACAACGCCAATCCGACCAGCATGACAGCCGCGATAGAAAATTTCCGCGACATGCAGGTCGACGGCAAGATGGCCATACTCGGCGACATGGGCGAACTGGGTGACGTCAGTGCCGAGGAACACCGCCGCATCGTTCGGTTGCTTGAGGACGCCGGCATCGCCGACGTGTGGCTTGTCGGCAGCGAGTTCGGACGGACGGAGTCGCCGTTCCGCAAGTTTGCCGATGTCGGCGAAGTGAAGGCCGCGCTGGCCAACAAACGACCCGAAAATCGTTGCATCCTCATCAAGGGCAGCCATTCGACTCGTCTCTACGAATTGCCAGAATTGCTCTGATAGTCAGCTGTTTAGGCGCTTGAAATTTTGACATAAAAATCCGGTTCACTCGTTTTCGATTCCAAAATATGGTCTCGGAGACGCGGTGAACCGGATTTTTTGTGTCCCGGCCGTCTTTCGTCGGTAGTTCCGCATCTGTTATTCGGACATGTCGTCTTGCGCCTAATTCGCTGACATGTCGTCACATACGTTGCTTTTCTGACGTTTGGAGACACCCGTCTGTCACCTTCGCAAAACACTTGAAATCGTCTCGTTTTGTCCTGATAATTCTGAATTTCGGGTGTTTCAAAAAAACGAGTCTGCTGCGCCGATTTTCCGATTTCGGCCCCGTTTTTTCGTCGGAAAATAGTCGCGGTCTTGCCGTAAGGCCCTCCCGGGGTTGCAACGGGGCGCCCGTTGCGTCGCAACAAGCACGCCGTTGCAACATGACGAGCGCCCCGTTGCAACCCCGGGAGGGCCCCGTTGGTCGAAAATTCCTTACCTTTTGGGCCTGAATAATTGCACACTTGACCCTTTGTTTGATTTACACTGTTGACAACCAGCGTGTTATAGTTGCACGCGCAAAACTCGAGAATTTGAAAATAAAAATCCCGCGGTCCGAAATTCTCGAGTTTTGCGAACGCTTTGTCCGCATTTTTCCGAATTTTGCGCCAGCCCCATCGTTTCGCCCGACATGTAGTGTCTTGTAACGGGGGCATCCGGAATTTGGAGTGATGCGGTTCTGCTTGAAAAACAATATTGTCGGAGTTCTGCAACACCATGCTGAGGGGAAAGACTGTCCACGTTTTGGGATATGCCAAATCAGCCAACTTACTTTCGGACGGCTTGAAGATAATTGTCCCGTGGCTGCAATGTTTTCACGCTTTTTGACTAACTTTGCAGACAGATATACATTATTATATTATATGAACGAGACCGAAAGAATACTTCAGTTGCGTGCTGAACTGCACGAGCACAACCAACGATATTATGTCGACAACGCACCGGTAATCACGGACATGGAGTTTGACATGTTGATGCACGAACTTCAGGACCTTGAGGCGCGCCATCCCGAAATGGCCGACCCCAATTCGCCTACACAGAGGGTGGGCAGCGACATCAATCATGAGTTTCAGCAGGTGGAACATCGCTATCCGATGCTCTCGCTTTCCAATACGTACAATGAGCAGGAGGTGGCCGATTTCTACAATTCGGTGAAGAAGGGACTGGGCGGCGAGGAATTTGAAATCTGCTGCGAACTGAAATATGACGGTCTGTCCATCAGCCTCACATACGAGAATGGCCGACTCGTGCGTGCCGTGACCCGCGGCGACGGTGTGCGCGGTGACGATGTGACGGCCAATGTCAAGACGATACGGACGATACCACTCGTTTTATTAAATGAAGAGGGAAGAGTGAAGAACGAAAAATTTCCATCTGATTCTTCCCTCTTCCCTCTTCCCTCTTCATTTGAAATACGTGGTGAGATTCTCATGCCGTGGCGCGTCTTTGAGCAACTTAACGCCGAGCGTGAGGCGGCCGAGGAACCACTGTTTGCCAATCCGAGAAATGCGGCCAGCGGAACGTTGAAGAGTCAGAACTCGGCGTTGGTGGCTTCGAGGAAGCTCGACGCATACCTTTATTATATGCTCGGCGATAATCTGCCGACGGACGGACACTATGAAAATCTGGAGGTGGCGCGCCTAATGGGATTTAAGATCAGCGAAGGCATGCGCAAGGTCAAGACGCTCGAGGAAATATATGACTTCATCCGCTACTGGGACACGGAACGCAAGAACTTGCCCGTGGCAACGGACGGCATCGTTCTGAAGGTCAATTCGCTGCGCCAGCAACGTGCGCTCGGATATACGGCGAAGAGTCCGCGATGGGCCATCGCTTATAAGTTTAAGGCAGAGCGGGAGCGTACACGTCTGCGGGAGGTGACTTTTCAGGTTGGCCGCACGGGACAGGTGACCCCCGTGGCCAACATGGAACCCGTGCAGTTGGCCGGTACAACGGTACGACGAGCGACGCTCAACAACGAGGATTTCATCCGTTCGTTCAACCTTCACATAGGTGACTACGTCTACGTGGAGAAGGGTGGGGAGATCATCCCTAAGATAGTCGGTGTCGATGAGGACAGCCGCGAGAACGGCGCAGAGCCGGTGACATTCATCACACACTGTCCCGAGTGCGGTGCCGAGCTTGTCCGGCCGGAAGGCGAAGCGGCCCACTACTGCCCGAACGACACGGGGTGTCCGCCGCAGATAAAGGGACGCATCGAACACTACATATCCCGCAAGGCCATGAACATCGACAGTCTGGGACCGGAGACGGTCGACGACTATTTCCGTCTGGGACTCATACGCAACGTGGCGGACCTGTATGACATCCGCGTGGAGCAAATCAACGGCGACGGTAGCCGCGAGAAGTCGGCTCAGAAGATAGTCAAGAGCATCGCAGACTCGGCCAACGTGCCATTCGAGCGCGTCGTCTTCGCTCTCGGAATACGTTTCGTCGGCGAGACATCGGCCAAACTTTTGGCCCGCCACTTCAAGACAATGGATGCGCTGGCTGAGGCCACGCTCGCCGAACTTATGCAGGTGGAAGGTGTCGGAGAGGTGATTGCCGGCAGTGTCATAACATATTTTCATAACCCCGAGAATGTCGCAATCATAGATCGTCTGCGAGCCCACGGCATCAAGATGCAGCTGAGTGAAGACCAGATGACGGCTGCCGGCGACGCATTGGCAGGACTGTCAATCGTCATCAGCGGTGTGTTCCAACATCATAGTCGTGATGAATATAAGGCGTTGATAGAGCGTAACGGCGGCAAGAACGTCGGGTCGATTAGCTCAAAGACTTCGTTCATACTTGCCGGTGACAACATGGGGCCGTCGAAACTCCAAAAGGCGGAGAAACTGGGAATAAAGATAATGGGTGAGGACGAATTTCTCGAAAAATACGGATTATGATGAAGATAATTGTTTCGGACGAGATAGAGGCGGTCTGCCCGGATTTTGTGGGTGCCGCGGTTGAGGCTGATGTGGTCAATTCTCCACATTGCGAAGAACTTTGGCGGGAGATTGATGCTCTCGGCGAACGTTACAGGGCGGAGTTGACCACGGAGACTTTGAAGACGCTTTCTGGTATAGAAGCTACGCGCCGCGTCTATCGTGCGTGCGGCAAGGATCCCAGTCGATACCGTCCGGCGGCGGAAGCGCTCATCAGACGTATCCTGCAGGGGAAGCCGCTCTATCGGATAGATACGCTTGTGGATCTCGTCAACCTCGCGAGCATCGCCTACGGATACAGCATCGGAGGCTTTGACGCGGACAAGTTTGTCGGTGATACGCTTACGCTCGGTGTCGGTAAGGAGGGCGAACCATACGAGGGTATCGGCCGCGGACAAATCAACATCGCCGGGTTGCCGATATATCGTGATGCTATCGGTGGCGTGGGGACACCGACAAGTGACCATGAACGCACGAAGATGACCGCCTCGACGAGCCATGTGCTCATCATCATAAACGGTTATGACGGTGACAGAAATCGTGTCGCGGAGAACGCCGAATATGTCCGGACGCTGTTTCGTAAGTATGCCGGAAGCGATGGCGGAGAGGTTATATTCTTTGAATGAAGGCCATCAGTACCACGCCGGAATACCTAAATATGGTTATTCATGTGGAGCCGGCCGGTTGCAAATACTTATAAATTGTTATTGTGACGGTCTGCGCTTTTTTGTAATTTTGCGCACGGATATAATATAATAAGGTGTAGGATGAAGAATCATAAGATATATGAAGCTGACGACAAGATGATCTTGCTCCTCAAGGATAACTACGATTTGCTTCAGTCGTTGGGCAGTTTCGGCATAAATCTCGGTTTCGGGGACAAGACAGTGCGCGAAATTTGTGAGGACAACGGTGTGGACACATACACTTTTCTCGCTGTGGTCAACCTGACCATCAACGGATATTCCGATTTTGACAATGACGAACAGTTGTCTGTGCCGACGCTGATGCACTATCTTGAGGCCAGTCACGTCTATTATCTTGACTTCCAGCTTCCTTATATCCGTCGCGAGTTGGAGGAGTCTATCGACCGGACCAATGGTCTCGGCAGGCTGATAATGAAACTCTACGACGACTATGCCCGCGAAATCCATAAACACATGGATTATGAGAAACGTATGCTCTTCCCTTACGTCAACGCTCTGATGGCCGGACGTTCGGCCGGAGACTATAGCATCGAGACCTTTTCGCGCTGTCACGAAGAGCCGGCAACCAAGCTGAAAGAACTCAAAATGCTCATTATCAAATATATGCCGCAGGATACTCACCGTAATAATCTGCTTATGGCGACACTACACGACATATATAATAATGAGGAATGGCTCAATCTCCACGCTCTGGTGGAGGACAAAATTTTCGTTCCGGCCATACGTAGGTTAGAGCAGATCTCGCGCAAAACGGATGTAGCGAAGAATATCTCGACGATGGTTTTTAAGGGAGGAACGGACAACGGTGACCTCCTTTCCGATCGCGAGCGTGATGTCGTGGTGGCTCTTGTCCAAGGAATGGCAAACAAGGAAATAGCAGACCACCTTTGCATAAGTGTCAACACGGTCATCACTCACAGACGCAACATCGCCCGTAAGTTGCAGATACACAGTCCGGCAGGTCTGACTATTTATGCAATAGTTAACGGATTGGTTGATATTTCAACCGTAAAGCTCTGAAAAAAGTTTCTTTTTGGGATAATTTTTTGTAAAATCCGGTACGTAGTATCGGATTTTTGTTGTATCTTTGTGACCGCTTACGTATTCCAAAAAGGAAAACCGATAGCCTTAGACCAAAACCGTAAATTATCAAAAACGGGAAACTTTTTCTAAAAATGATTTGGAAAAGTTTTCCAAAAAGGAAAAGAAACATGGAAATGAAGACTTTTGCCATCATCAAGCGCGATGGTTCTGCAGACCGCTTTTCGCTTGATAAAATAATGAATGCCATAATTAAGGCATTCCAGTCTGTAGACACTCCGGCTGATCTTGGCTGCATATCCAAAGTGTTGAGTCATCTCGATATTCATGAGGGTATCACCGTCGAGGATATACAAAATCAGGTTGAGGAAGCTCTGATGAAAGAAGGGTATTATGCTGTTGCCAAGTCATTCATGCTTTACAGACAGCGTCATACGGAAGATCGTGAGACGATGGATAAGTTGAAGTTTCTGGCAGATTACTGCGATGCCGCCAATGCCGCTTCGGGCTCAAAATATGATGCTAACGCCAACGTGGAGCACAAGAATATCGCCACGCTTATCGGTGAACTGCCGAAGTCTAACTTCATACGTCTGAATCGTCGGCTGCTTACAGACCGCATAAAGAAAATGTACGGAAAGGATCTGTCCGACCGCTATATCGACTTGCTCACACACCACTTTATATATAAGAACGACGAGACGAGTCTGGCAAACTATTGTGCCTCGATAACAATGTATCCGTGGCTCATCGGCGGAACGATGTCTATCGGCGGTAACTCTACGGCGCCGACGAACTTGAAGTCATTCTGCGGCGGATTTGTCAACATGGTGTTTATGGTCTCCAGCATGCTCAGTGGCGCATGCGCTACACCGGAATTTCTGATGTATCTTAACTATTTCATCGGATTGGAGTACGGTCGGGAGTATTATAAAGAAGCAGACAAGGTTGTGGACTTGTCAGCCAAACAGCGCACGATTGACAAGATGATAACGGACTGCTTTGAGCAGATTGTCTATTCAATTAACCAACCGACAGGCGCGCGTAACTATCAGGCCGTGTTCTGGAACATAGCATATTATGACCGTCCGTATTTTGAAAGCCTGTTCGGTGAGTTCTATTTCCCGGACGGCAGTCGCCCCGATTGGGACGGATTGAGCTGGCTGCAGAAACGATTTATGAAATGGTTTAACCAGGAACGCACCAAGACCGTGCTCACATTTCCCGTCGAAACGATGGCTCTGTTGAGCACGGACGGCGAGATGGTGGATAAGGAGTGGGCTGACTTTACGGCTGAAATGTATGCCGATGGTCATTCTTTCTTCACCTATATGAGTGACAATGCGGACTCTCTGTCCAGTTGCTGCCGTCTGCGCAACGAGATACAGGACAACGGTTTCAGCTATACACTGGGCGCTGGGGGTGTGTCAACGGGTTCCAAGAGTGTGTTGACGGTTAATCTCAACCGTTGTATTCAGTATGCGGTGAATAACAAGATGGACTATTGTGAGTTCCTGACAGATATCATCGACGTCTGCCATAAGGTGCAGTTAGCATACAACGAGAACCTCAAAGAATTGTGGCAACACGGCATGCTGCCTCTTTTCGACGCCGGATATATCAACATCGGGCGTCAATATCTGACCATTGGAGTTAACGGTCTCGTTGAGGCAGCGGAGTTTATGGGGCTTCAGATAACTGACAATCCCGACTACCTAAAGTTCGTCCAGACCGTTTTGGGGCTGGTGGAGAAGAAGAACAAGGAGTACAGAACAAAGGATGTGATGTTCAACTGCGAGATGATTCCTGCTGAAAACGTTGGTGTCAAGCACGCAAAGTGGGATCGTGAGGACGGCTATTTCGTGCCACGTGATTGCTACAACAGCTATTTTTATGTTGTGGAAGATGACTCATTGAATATCATTGACAAGTTCAAACTGCACGGAGCTCCTTATATCCAGCATCTCACGGGTGGCTCGGCATTGCACATGAACCTCGAAGAACATCTTTCTCAGGCTCAATATCGCCAACTACTGAATGTGGCGGCAAAGGAAGGTTGCAACTATTTCACTTTCAATATACCGAACACTATCTGTAACGATTGTGGCACGATAGACAAGCGTTATTTGAAAGAATGTCCTCATTGCCACTCAAAGAATGTTGATTATATGACGCGAATAATTGGTTATCTCAAGCGTGTCAGCAACTTCTCTGAGGCTCGTCAACAGGAAGCCGGCCGCCGTTATTATGCCGAGGCTGCCAAGATGTGAGGATAAAATAGAGTATAAAATAGCATGGTGAAATCACTCCAAACGACAAAGATATGCTGAAATACGTTAATACAGGCATCGTCTTTCAGGAGATTCCTGATGAAGTGACGCTTTCGATAAACCTTTCCAATTGTCCGTGTCACTGTCCCGGCTGTCATAGTCAGTATTTGTGGCAGGACATAGGCGAACCGCTTACTCCCATGACACTGGAAAGTTTCATTCGTGATTATGGCGGGGAAATCACCTGTATTTGTTTTATGGGAGGCGACGCGGAGCCGACTTATATCAATACGCTTGCCCGCTATCTGCGCCGTGAGCATCCGAAGCTGAAGGTCGCTTGGTATAGCGGTCGTGCGAAAGTGCCATCTTCGGTGCGCAAGTCGGATTTCGATTACATCAAAGTAGGTCCTTATATCGAGCACCTTGGGTGTCTGAAGGAGCGCACGACCAATCAGCGGCTTTACAAGCGGGCGTCAGGTGATGATTTTACGGATATCACTTCGCTGTTCTGGAAGAGATGAATGGTTCTCATTTGAATCATAAACGGTTTTCATTTGAGTCATAAAAGGTTTTCATTTGAATCATAAACGGTCACCCCGATACATACCAGTGATGTATCGGGGTGACCGTTTTTGTTTTCTTATAAAGAATCGGTAGGTTTATTGTTACTTTCTTGTTATATGCAAGAATCTTGTTGCTCTTTTCACGAGACTGTTGTCCTTGTTGTTTATAAAAGCGTCGAGCAGTTTGACATGGCCTGTCTTGTTGCTTTCTTTGGGGACGGGAATGATATCGTAATCGGCAATAGCAGAAGGGATGAGGCATGACCATCCCTCTTTGAGGAGCACTTCGTCGCCTGTCGTGCGTATCTTTATCAGGCAGTCGTTTTCCATACACATGGTGATGATAAACGAGTCGTATTTGATCAGATTGCGGTGGAATGGGGTGTCGATGTCAACAACCCGCACGTTGAAGAAATGGGAGTCGATGCAATGGTTGGCCTGCGCCTCAGCACTCTTGTATATAGTCCGGTATTCGTCATAAACGTTGAAGTCCAGCGCTTGTGCTGCCAATTCGGTGTGCAGTTCGCGTGGTTTTCCGTCCATGCCGGGGCGATTGTAGTCAAATATGCGGTATGTCACGTCGCTGCTCTGTTGTACTTCGGCCAAGAGAATTCCTCCGCAGATGGCATGCACGCGGCCGGCAGGAATGTAGAACACGTCTCCGCGATGAACTTCATGACGTGCCAACGCGTCGGTTATGGTTCCGTCGGCAATTTTTCGTTTATAATCGTCTTCCGACAGATGCTCCTTGAAACCGGCATAGAGGTATGCGCCCGGTTTTGCGTCTATGACATACCACATCTCAGTCTTTCCGAATTTGCCGTGTTCGCGCTGTGCCATGATGTCGTCGGGATGGACTTGAATGGACAGATCTCGTTCCGCATCAATGAATTTGACCAGCAAAGGGAGTTTGTTGCCATAGCGTTTGGCCACTGCCGCGCCCAAAATCTCCTCAGGATTTTCACTTATCACGTCAGGCAAAGGGCGGCCGACATTCACCCCGTTGGCTATTATTGACGGGGAAGACTCGACCGCACTCACTTCCCAGCTTTCTCCGACGGGCTCATTCTGATTTGTGGTGGCATCGAGTTGCTTCCATGTCGTAAGTCTTGTTCCGCCCCAGATGACCTTATGGAGGTTGGGTTTGAACAGCATGGGGTATAATAAAGTCTCACTCATGATACTGTTGTTCTATGATGACTATTCTGCAAAAGGGATATGATATATCTACAAAAATAGCGCTTTTTGGCATAACGGCGTCATGACAGGTATTAAAAATATGAAAAAAGGAAACACTTTCGACAATATTCAGGTTTCCGCTTTCCTTCATGTGTCAGATTTTGTTGATATCCACGTATCCGTTCATGACTGCATAGATGGTCAGTGCCGATACGCTTTTGAGGCCGAGTTTGTCCATGACATTCTTGCGGTGGGTGACCACTGTGGGCAGACTGATGTTGAGACGGTCGGCTATTTCCTTGTTGATGAGACCGCGGACGACGAGCGCCATCACTTCTTTTTCTCGTTCGGTGAGACTCTTTTTGGTGTCGGAATCGGTCGTGCTGCTGTCCGACAGCGTGGGAGGCAGGTTGCGACCGTGGGCGTGTGCGCTTTGTACGAGAGCGAGGAGAGACCTTATCAATTGTTTTTCCGGTACATTGATGCAAAGACTGTGAAAATCTTTTGGTCTTGATGCGTCAAGCGAGAGTGTTAGTACGATTGTCTTGTTGCGCCGCTCGCTGAAAAAAGAGCGGTTTGGCAGAAAGACGCCCATTGCCACAAAGTAATGGAAATAGCTGTCCGGTGCGTTGGCGTCGAGTTCCGCAAACGACCCGAACGTGTCCACCTGTGCAATCGGCATGACGTCCTGCAATATACATTTCAACCCTAACACTGCGAGAGTGTTAGGGTCGATGATAGCTATTTTGGGCATGACTCGCATGCCGTGAGAATCTTTCCGGTCCATCCTTTCTTACGACAGGAATCCGAGCAGTGTTCCTGCGGCTACTGCCGAACCTATCACGCCGGCCACGTTCGGACCCATTGCGTGCATGAGCAGGAAGTTGTGGCGGTCATATTCCAGTCCGAGGTTGTTGCTGATACGTGCGCTCATCGGTACGGCGGATACTCCGGCATTACCGATCAGCGGGTTGAGCTTCTTGTCGGCCGGCAGGAAGAGATTCATCAGTTTGACGAACATCACTCCGCTGGCCGTAGCCACCATGAAGGCGCAAGCGCCGACGAGGAATATGAACAGCGTGTTGAGTGTGAGAAACTCGCTTGCCTGGGTAGAGCAACCGACGGTCAGACCGAGTAGCATCACGACGATGTCATTGAGTGCCGAACCTGCGGTTTTGGCCAGACGTGTGGTCTTTCCGGACTCTTTCAGCAGGTTGCCGAAGAAGAGCATACCCAACAGGGGAAGACCGGAAGGCACGAGGAATGTTGTCAGGAGCAGTCCGATGATGGGGAAGAGGATGCGCTCCGTCTGGCTGACCTGACGTGCCGGCTTCATGCGGATGACGCGCTCCTTCTTGGTTGTGAGCATACGCATCAGTGGCGGCTGGATGAGTGGCACGAGGGCCATGTACGAATAGGCGCACACTGCGATGGCACCCATCAGGTTGGGGCTGAGTTTTGAGGAAAGGAATATGGCCGTCGGGCCGTCAGCACCACCGATGATGGCTATGCCGGCAGCCTGATTCGGCTCAAATCCCAGTGCAAGAGCGACCATGTATGCGCCGAAGATACCAAACTGAGCGGCAGCTCCGATGAGCACCAGCTTCGGGTTGGCTATCAGGGCGGAGAAGTCCGTCATGGCACCGATGCCGAGGAAGACCAGCGGCGGATACCATCCTAATCGTACACCCTGATAGAATATGTTCAAGACAGAGTTGTCCTCGTAGAGTCCTATCTCCAGTCCTGCGTCGGCACGGAACGGGATGTTGCCCAATATGATGCCCAGACCGATAGGTATGAGCAACAGCGGTTCGAAGTCCTTCTTTATCGCGAGGTAGATGAGCACTGCTCCCACCACAATCATGACGAGGTTTCCTGCCGAGGCATTTGCGAACCCCGTGTAAGTCAGAAACTCGTTGAAGTTTTCTATAAGAAAGTCAGTAAATCCCATATCGCTGTCATCCTATTGTGAGCAAAACGGCTCCTTCCATCACCGTGTCACCCTGATTAGCTACGATTGAAGTCACTGTGCCTGTCACGTCAGCCTCGATGTTGTTCTGCATCTTCATGGCTTCGAGCACAACGACGGTGTCGCCGACGTTGACCTTGTCTCCCACCTTGACACAGATGGTTGTGACCGTACCGGGCAGCGGGGCCTTGATTGCGGTTCCTGCTCCTGCCGGTGCTTGTGTGGCGGCAGGTTGCGGTGCCTTTACGAAGTCTGTTGTGGTTGTCTTCGACGGTTTTGGGGCCTCCACCTTGCGGCGTGTGATGGCGTGAGACGGGTTGATGGGCTGCTTGAGTTCGACCTCAAAGAGGATGCCGTTGACGTTCACTTTGGCGAGGTTGCCCTCCATTTCTTCTATTTCCACGTCGTAGTCGACGCCCTGTACTTTATACTGAAATTTATTCTGGTTCATATTAGCGTGTCTTGTTATATAATGGTTAGTCTTTTTTACTCATGAAATTGGGTCATCTGGATGAACTCGACGTTCCAGTCCGTGTCCTTCGGTTTGATGGTGATGATGCCGCTTTCTATGTCATGGACGTTGTTCTGATACTGCTTGATGGCCATTGCGATGACGGCGATATAGATCTCCTTGTCGATACCTTTCGACTTGAGACCGTCCTGCAGTATGACACTCGTCTTGCTTCCGATTTCGGCAGCCGTCTCCACCATTTTCACGCCGGCTTTCAGGGGTTGGATGTTGGCAACTTTCTTGGCTGCCGAGCGGTGGTTCATGATGAGTCCGAAGATTGTGAAGAAGATGAAGAGCATGGCCAGACAAGAGAACACGATGCCCATCGCGAGCACGGAGATACCGAATCCGTGGGGGTCTTCGCGTTTGAGTTTGGCCACTTTCGACTCGCTGACCGTAGTGTGGTTGGCGATGCCCGGTGTGACGGTGTCTTCCGTCTTCACCTGCCACTGTGCCGCTCCGTCATGCAGACGGGCATACGACTGGTTCGGTCCGAGCACGGGTATGGTGACGGAGTCGATGAGTTGTGTTGCGTTGCCGTTGTAGAGAGCAAGCCATGTCGGCTGTTCCGGCTTGATGTCGACCGAGAGATGGAGCGCCCCCTTTGCGGGTTCGCTGTTGCAGAAGAAGAGCAGATGCTGGCGGGCGCCCAGACTGGTGCGCGGTTCGCCGTTGGGGATGATGCTCATGCGCTTGATGCGTTCCGGGACGCTCATGTTCGGGTCGAGCACGGCGCGGTCGGTTGTGAGGAACATGCCGCGTATGTTATACGTTGTGTATGACACGTTGGCAATTTCCACCCATGCTTTGCACCGTCCGTATTCGTCCTGCATGCTGGTCGTGTTGACGGTCATGACCTCGTTCAGCTTGATGCTCTTCTCCATTTGAGCGAACATCATCGAGTGGCCGACCGTCATCAGAAGACCTAACAGTAATCCGAATTTTTTCATTTGGTGTAGTCAGTTTTATTATAAAATTTTATTTTGAATGTATTTTCGTCGCGTTTCCGGCATCATCCTCCGCAGCAGAAGAGGATGATCAGCTGGGCTGTGAGGATTCTGAGGAACATGCTCAGCGGATAGACCGTCGAGTAGCCCACGGCCGGAGCTTCCTTGGAGCACACCTGGTTGGCGTAGGCCAATGCGGGCGGGTCTGTGTAGGTGCCGGCTATCATACCCATGATGGTGAAGTAGTTGAATTTGTACTTCATGCGGGCTATGGTTCCCGTGATGAGTATCGGTATGACGGTGATGAGGACTCCGGTGTAGACATATTTGAGCCCGTCACCCTGGACGACGGTGTCCCAGAATCCTGCACCGGCCTTGATGCCGACGCTGGCGAGGAAGAGGACGAGACCTATCTCGCGCAGCATCATGTTGGCGCTGGTCGTCGTGTAAGTCACCAGGTGCACCTTATATCCGTAGCGTCCGATGAGTATGGCGATGATGAGCGGGCCGCCGGCGATACCGAGTTTCAGCGGTACGGGCATGCCCGGTATGGCTATGGGCAGGCTGCCGAAGACGATACCCATGATGATTCCGAGGAAGATGGTGGCTATGTTGGGCGCGTCGAGTCGCTTGATGGAGTTGCCGAGCACTTTGGCCACGTGGTTGACGGCATCTTCCGGTCCTACGACCATCACGCGGTCACCTACCTGCAGCGACAGGTCGAGGCTGGCGAAGAGGTCCATGCCCTGACGGGTGACGCGGGTGACGTTGACGCCGTGCACGGACGAGAAGTGCATCTGTCCGAGTGTCTTTCCGTTGATGGACGGTTGGGTGATGAGGATGCGCTTTGAGACGAGCGGCTGGTCCTGCTTCTCCCATGCCACTTCGGTTTCCGGTCCGATGAAGGCGATGATGGCTTCGGCGTCAGCCTTGGCGCAGACGATGAAGACCTGGTCGCCCAGTTCGAAGATGGTGTCGCGGTTTGGTATGCTCACGTGACCTTCGTGGAGGATGCGTGAGCAGACAAAGTCTCGGTTGAGGAAGTCGTGTATCTGTTTGAGCGTGCGTCCGGCGAGATAGGAGTTGGTCACCTTCAGATGCATCATGTGTGGTTTGATGTGGGCGTTTTCGGCCGCCTCGTCGTTGAGACGTCTTTCCTCTTTCTCGAGCCTGATGCGGCAGATATATTTCAGCGCTATCGTCGCTCCGATGATGCCGAGCACGCCGAGCGGATAGGCACAGGCGTAACCCGAGGCTATCTGCGGTTTGGTCGCTCCCGTGAAGACACTTCCCAACGCTTCGTTGGCCGCTCCGAGACCGGGGGTGTTGGTCACGGCGCCATACATCGTGCCGACCATCATCGGCAGATTGACCGGATCGGATGTGTCGAAGAAAAGGAAATAGCATCCGAACATCACCGCCACGTTGAGCAGGATGGTGGCCGTCGAGAGGGCGTTGAGTGTCACTCCTCCCTTGCGGAAGCTTTCGAAAAATCCCGGGCCGACCTGCAGACCTATCATGAAGACGAAGAGAATGAGGCCGAAGTCCTGAATGAATGTCAGGATGTTGGTGGGTGCCGTGAGTCCGACGTGGCCGGCAACGATGCCGGCGAAGAGCACAAACGTCACTCCGAGGGCGATTCCCCCGAATTTTACCTTGCCGAGCAGCACGCCCACAGCGATGACTATCGCATAGAGCATGGCTATATGTGCTACCGACTCGGTGTTGGTGAACAGATTAATAAGCCAGTCCATAAATCTACATTAGATAATATACAATCCTTATTTAATTTAATATTATAGAAGCCGTGCAAAATTAGGCAAAATATTGCGCAAAAACTAATTTTTGTGCATATATTTTCGGCACTGCGATTAAGTTTTGTTTTTTTCTTTACGAAAGCTGTGTTTTTTGATTGACACATTCCGGTCTTCTCCAATCACTCTTTGATAATTTATTTCAGGTTATATCACCAAAGAAGTAGGGTCGCGACCGCCTCGTGACCAGATGCCCACCGGCCATACACGTGCCCATCCTGTCGGGTGACACCGTGGCGGTCGCGACGGGTCGCGACCCTACTTGTGGATGTGAGTCCGCCGGAAGTGTAACTGTTAAAAACTCGGAATAATCTCAACAAAAAGTCTCGATTTTAACATAAATTCCGCACCAAGTCGTCCCTCGGTCTCAAATATGCGAGTTTTGCGCGTGCATCTTTAATCGGCTATACAGCAGGATGTTACGACAAAAATCACGAAAGTGTGCAACTTTTTCGCGGTTTTTTCCTTCCCGTAAGGGCCTTACGGCATTGCAACGGGGCCCTCGTTGCGTCACGACGGCAGCCCCGTTGCAAGACAATGGGCACGCCGTCAGAGACCAACGGGGCCCTTACGGCTCGGCCGCGAAAATTTTTTGGTCGCGAAATGACGTCCGGATGTTAAAATCGTAGCGCTGCCGTCGATTTTTTGAAGCATTTTCCGTGTGTTAAATTTTTGATATTTTTGTGACATTAATGATTTGCCGGAATCGGATGGAATGATGGCGCCGGGCGAAATATGCTTTTATTTTTGCTGATTATCAAAAATTTACCTACCTTTGCATGTTGATGTATCGGCACGATGAAGTCGTGACGGTATGGTCTGCAACGTATTAACTTATATATAACAAACATAATAAAGGCTATGTCAAACAACAAAGAAAAGCTCTTTAGCGAGTTTGCGGCGCCCACCACTCAGGAGTGGTTGGACAAGATTCAGGTTGACCTGAAAGGCGCTGACTTCAACAAGAAGCTCGTGTGGAGGACCAATGAGGGGTTCGACGTGCAACCCTTCTACCGTAGAGAAGACGTACTGAAGCTGAAGACCCCCGAGGCTCTGCCCGGTGAGTTCCCCTTCGTGCGTGGTAACAAGAAAGACAACAACGAATGGTATGTTCGCCAGAACATCGTCTGCGAAGATGCCGCCGAGGCCAATGCCAAGGCTCTCGACATCCTCAACAAGGGTGTCGACTCGCTCGGTTTCCGCATCCCCGGCGACAAGGTGAGCGCCGAGTTCATCGACACGCTGCTCAAGGACATCCGCTGCGACATCGTCGAAGTGAACTTCCGCACCTGTCCCTGTCACGTGCTCGAGTTGGCGGACATCCTCATGGCCTACTTCGAGAAGCAGGGTTATGACAAGGAGAAGATTTGCGGCTGCATCGGTTTCGACCCGATCGAGAAGATGGTCATGAAGGGCAAGGACACGTCTAAGAAGATTGCCGACGCTGCCGTGCTCGTGGAGAAATTGAAGGATTATCCGGGCATCCGTTGCATCACGGTCCACTCGGAAGCTCTCAACAATGCCGGCGCATACATCGTTCAGGAGCTGGGATATGCCCTTGCCTGGGGTAACGAGTATCTCCACCAGCTCGTCGAGGCCGGTGTCGATGTGGATTTGGCTGCCCGCAGCATCAAGTTCTACATGGGCGTGAGCGAAAACTACTTCATGGAGATTGCCAAGTTCCGCGCTGCCCGTCTGCTTTGGGCCGAGATTGTCAAGCAGTATGAGCCCAAGTGCGACTGCTCTTGCAAGATGATTGTCAACGCTCAGACCACGACTTACAACAAGACCGTGTTTGACAGCTATGTCAACCTGCTGCGCACGCAGACCGAGACGATGAGCGCCGCTCTGGCCGGAGTCCATTCTATCGTCGTTACACCGTTTGACGCAGTCTACGAGCAGCCGACGGAGTTCTCCGAGCGCATCGCCCGCAACCAGCAGCTGCTGCTCAAGGAGGAGAGCCACTTCGACAAGGTCGTTGACCCGTCGGCCGGTTCCTATTATATCGAGGAGTTGACCAATTCGCTGGCCGACGTCGCCTGGAAACTCTTCCTCAAGATCGAGGATGAGGGCGGATTCCTCGCTGCTGTCAAGGCCGGCACAGTTCAGGATGACATCAACGCCACCAACGACAAGCGTCACGCCGACGCCGCCAAGCGCAAGGAGTTCATCCTCGGAACCAACCAGTTCCCCAACTTCACCGAGACATCCGACGGCAAAGCGGCACAGGCTTGTTCTTGCGCTTGCGGTCACAAGCATGAGCCCACGCTCAAAGCCATCTCCACGACACGTCTCGCCGCCGATTTCGAGCAGCTGCGCCTCGCAACGGAGCAGAGCGGCAAGACTCCTGTGGCCTTCATGCTGACCATCGGCAACCTCGCTTGGCGTCAGGCACGTGCACAGTTCTCGTCGAACTTCCTCGCATGCGCCGGCTACAAGATCATCGACAACCTCGGTTTCGAGACCGTCGAGGAGGGTGTCGACGCAGCTCTGAAGGCCGGTGCCGACATCGTCGTGCTCTGCTCGAGCGATGACGAATATGCTACCTACGCCATCCCGGCATACCAGTATCTCGCCGGCCGCGCCATGTTCATCGTTGCCGGCGCTCCCGCCTGCATGGAAGAGCTCAAGGCTGCCGGAATCGAGAACTTCGTTCACGTGAAATGTAATGTGCTTGAAACACTGAAGGAGTATAATGCGAAGTTAGGAATATAATATTAATTTAAACGTGATTATTAAACGCAAAGACGCTGAGTCGCAAAGTCTTTAATCAAAGAAAGAAAGGAACGAAGTTTATGGAAGATAGGTCGCAAAGAATTAACGCATGGAGTAAGGTTGTTATCGGAGCGGCCATTGAGGTTCATAAATGTTTAGGACCTGGACTTTTGGAATCAATTTATGAAGATTGTCTGAAAATGGAATTAGAACAGCGAGGACTTCATGTTGAGACTCAGGTTAATGTGCCAGTCATATACAAAGGTGTAGATACAAAGAAACATTTCAGATTAGATATGCTGATTGAAGACGAAATCGTAGTGGAATTGAAAGCCGTTGACGTTTTGCTTCCGGTACACGAAGTTCAATTGGTTACCTATCTGAAGTTGACTGACAAACGTTTGGGGTTGTTGATAAACTTCAATGTCCCGATATTAAAAGACGGAATTAAAAGAAGAGTGAACGGTCTATATGAATATACAGGCATAAAGCCTATAAGAGATTGAACGCTCTGCGCCTTGCTTTTACGTTTTGATATATTGCTTTGCTCTTTCTTTGCGTTTCTGGGCTTGGCCTTAAATTAAAAACTTTGCGCCATAGCGTCTTTGCGTTAAAAAATAAACAACGTTACGTTTAAAAATATAAAACAAGATGAGAAAGAATTTTAAAGACATAGACATATATGCCGGTATAAAGGCCGCCGACGGCGCCGACTGGCAGAAGGCTAACGGCATTGCTCCCAACTGGAAGACTCCGGAGCACATTGAGGTTAAGCCCGTTTATACCAAAGAAGACCTTGAGGGCATGGAGCACCTCGACTTCACGGCCGGCATCCCGCCGTTCCTGCGTGGTCCGTACTCTATGATGTACCCGTTCCGCCCGTGGACTATCCGCCAGTATGCCGGATTCTCTACGGCCGAGGAGTCCAACGCATTCTACCGCCGCAACCTTGCGTCGGGTCAGAAGGGTCTGTCCGTTGCGTTCGACCTGCCGACACACCGCGGCTACGACCCCGACAACGAGCGCGTGGTCGGTGACGTGGGCAAGGCCGGAGTGTCCATCTGCAACGAGGAGAACATGAAGGTGCTCTTCGACGGAATCCCCTTGAACAAGATGTCAGTGTCGATGACCATGAACGGAGCCGTGCTTCCCATCCTCGCTTTCTACATCGTGGCCGGATTGGAGCAGGGAGCCAAGCTCGAAGAGATGGCCGGAACGATTCAGAACGACATTCTGAAGGAGTTCATGGTGCGCAACACCTATATCTATCCGCCAGCCTTCTCAATGAAGATCATCGCCGACATCTTCGAGTACACATCGCAGAACATGCCGAAGTTCAACTCCATATCAATCTCCGGTTATCACATGCAGGAGGCCGGTGCCACTGCCGACATTGAGTTGGCATACACCCTGGCCGACGGTATGGACTACATCCGTGCCGGTGTGAACGCCGGAATCGACATCGACGCCTTCGCTCCGCGTCTGTCCTTTTTCTGGGCTATCGGCGTGAACCACTTCATGGAGATTGCCAAGATGCGTGCCGGCCGTCTGCTGTGGGCAAAGATTGTGAAGAGCTTCGGCGCAAAGAACCCGAAGTCGCTCGCTCTGCGCACACACTCGCAGACATCGGGATGGTCGCTCACCGAGCAGGATCCGTTCAACAACGTCGGACGTACCTGTATCGAGGCAATGGCCGCAGTGCTCGGTCACACCCAGTCGCTGCACACCAACGCCCTCGACGAGGCTATCGCCCTGCCTACCGACTTCTCCGCACGTATCGCCCGCAACACCCAGATCTACATCCAGAATGAGACTAAGGTCTGCAAGCAGATTGACCCGTGGGCCGGTTCCTACTATGTGGAGACGCTGACCAACGAGCTCGTTCACAAGGCGTGGGAGCACATTCAGGAGATTGAGAAGCTCGGCGGTATGGCCAAGGCCATCGAGACCGGCGTGCCCAAGATGCGCATTGAGGAGGCCGCTGCCCGCACTCAGGCCCGCATCGACTCCGGCGTACAGACAATCGTCGGTACGAACAAGTATCGTCTCGACCACGAGGACCCCATCGACATCCTCGAGGTGGACAACACCGCCGTGCGCAAGCAGCAGGAGGAGAGTCTCGCCGCCGTCCGCGCGTCGCGTGACGAGGAGGCTTGCCGCAAGGCTCTGGCCGACCTGACGGAGTGCGTCCGCACAGGCGAGGGCAACCTGCTGGCTCATGCCATCGAGTGCGCCAAGCTGCGTTGCACATTGGGAGAGATAAGTGACGCCTGCGAGGAAATCGTTGGACGTTATAAGGCTGTAATCAGAACTATTTCAGGAGTGTATTCATCAGAAAGCAAAAACGACAAGGACTTCGAGCTGGCATGCCAGCTGACGGAGGAATTCGCCAAGAAGGAGGGCCGCCGCCCGCGTATCTTCGTGGCAAAGATGGGACAGGACGGTCACGACCGCGGTGCAAAGGTTGTCGCAACGGGTTATGCCGACTGCGGTTTCGACGTGGACATGGGTCCGCTCTTCCAGACTCCGGCCGAGGCTGCGCGTGAGGCAGTGGAGAACGACGTCCATGTTGTGGGCGTTTCGTCGCTTGCCGCGGGTCACAAGACGCTCGTTCCGCAGCTCATCGAGGAGCTGAAGAAGGCCGGACGCGAGGACATCATGGTCATTGCCGGCGGTGTGATTCCCGCTCAGGACTACGACTTCCTCTATCAGGCAGGCGTAGCCGCAATCTTCGGCCCCGGTACTTCGGTTGCCAAGGCTGCCGTCGAAATGATGAAGATATTGCTCGACAAGGAGTAATTCTATTTCATTTAAGGAGATAGAAGAAGATAAAAGGAGAAAGAGGGAGATAAAGGACAATGGTCTTAGTTCCAGCAACAAGACATACGTCCTTTATCTCCCTCTTTCTCCTTTTATCTCCTTCTATATTCTTCTATCTTCTTCTATCTTCTTTATTCTATCACTCCGAAATGGCGCAGGGCATTCATTATGCCGTCGTCATCGACGGACGTTGTTATATAGTCGGCCACGGCTTTCACGTCGTCGCCGGCATTTCCCATAGCCACTCCAATGCCGGCGCGGCGTATGATAGGTATGTCGTTGCCGCCGTCGCCGAAGGCCATCGTCTCCGAGATGTCGAGACCGAGATGACGGGCCATTGCTGCGAGCCCTTTGCCCTTGTCTGCTCCGTCGGCTGTAATATCGGTGAAAGCCGGATGCCATCGCGCCGAGACGCATCCCGTCACGCGGGCCATGAGCCGCTCTTCCTGTTCCTGAGAGCAGAACGATGTCACTTGCAGGACGTTGCCTTTGAGTACATCGTCGGCCGGACGGTCGATGTCGAGGTTGCTCACATTCAGCTCACCGCGAAAGATTTGGTCGACAATCTCACGTGCGTTGCCAAAGACAGCGATGCCTCTGTCGCTTGCGATGATGCACGGATAGCCTTCGGTCACGGCGTCGTCAGTCAGCGTGAGAACGTCTGCAGTCGGGATGGGCGTGCAGCATACCGCTGTATCGCCGACGAAACAGTAGGCTCCGTTGGTCGTGATATATCCGTCGACGAGGTGCTCTATTGCTCCGATATTGTTGATGATCTGTATCGGGCGACCTGTTGAAATGAAGATTTTGACACCCCGTTCCTTTGCCATAGTGATGGCCCGGACGGTCGATTCTGGTATCTCGTGGGTCTTGAGACTGCATAGAGTGCCGTCGATGTCGAAAAACAAACTCTTTATCATTGTCATTACAATCTTGATTTTGCGGTGCAAAGGTACTGCTTTTTTATTCCCGCGCGATGCAAAATGCGCCTAAAGACATTGCAAAGGCTCACAAACATACGGTTTTTTGCCGCTTCGTGAAAAAAACGAATTATTTTTGTAGTAAAATTACTGCGGCTGCGTCTAATTGGCAAAACGTTGAAAACCAAGTATGATAACCTGCATTTCCGCCGATCGTAAGAAAAAGCGTCGGCCGGTTCGTCTGAACATGGACATCAATCTTTATGAAGACACCGACACCGGCACGCGCCAGGTTCAGATGCTCTACAAGCGAATCAGCCGACTCGGTCCGTTCGACAGGGCTATAATATTGCTTTGGCTCGACAATATTCCATACGACGAGATAGGCGAGATAGTCGGCATTTCGGCCAAATATGTGTCCGTGCGATTGCTTAGAATCAAGGAGGAATTGCGAAAAATGAAGTGAAAAGAGGCATCCGTAGGTTGACGGAGGTATAAGATAGTAAAGAAAAGATGGATAATAATAAGAAAAAGAAATCGGATATGGAGACAAATGATATAAAATTCAACAACGAAATAGAACAGATGCGTGAGCAGCTTGACATCATGAAGCGCAAACTGGCCCGTCAGGAGATCATTAACGACAACCTCATCTGTCAGGCTATGAGCCGTCGCATGTCGTGGATAAAGGAGTTTGTGTGGCTTGAGGCGTTTCTGATTGTTCCGATTGTGATAGTCATGTATGCCTTGTTCATGTATGTTTTCAATCTCCCGCTGTGGCTCTATGTCGTCATTGTGGCGGCCTGCATCGTCGACACATACGCCGACTACCGCATCAACCGGACAGATCCGTCCGACTGGATAGCGGAAAATCTCGTCGATACAGGCCGTAAGCTCGTGAAGATGAAGCGCCAGAGGATGATATCCTTTGCTATATCGATGGCCGTGACCATCGTGCTTTTCGGACTGTTCGGTCACGAAATATTCTCTGCCGACAATTCTATCGTAATAATAGGTGCCCGTGTCGGATTTTTTATAGGTTGTATCATCGGACTTACGGCCGTATGTATGATTTACCGACGGATGCAACGCACCAACGACACGCTCATCCGTCAGATAGATGAACTGACAGACAAGCATGGCGAATATGACGGAGAAATCCTGACGGAAAGGAAATAAACAGACAACAATCAAATGAAAACAATATGAAGACAAAACGTATTTCAACCATTCTCTTGCTGCTTGCAGCAGTATTCACAGGTGTTCGTGCCCAGTTATTATATAAGGTGTCAGGCGGTCAGCTCACCAAATCCTCCTACATCATCGGTACCTACCATCTCGCGCCGGTCACGTTTGTAGATTCCATTCCCGGCCTGCGTGACGCGATGGACAGTGCCGAGCAGGTCTGCGGGGAGCTCGACATGCAGGACATGATGAGCGCCGAAAATGTCCAGAAGATGATGCAAGCCATGATGTTGCCCGAAGGAAAGAGCATGAAGGACATCCTTTCAACGGACGAGATGACGCGCCTCAACTCGTTCATGACCAAGTATATGGGTGCCGACATGACCAATCCGATGGTGGAACAGCAGATGGGGCGCATGACGCCGCAGGCCCTCGTGACCCAGTTCACGCTGCTGATGTATCTCCGTCAGACGCCCGGTTTTGATCCGACAAACCTCTTTGACGGCTACTTCCAGAAGCATGCCGCCGAGAGCGGCAAGCCGGTTGTCGGTCTGGAGACGACGGATTTTCAGATCAAGACACTCTATCAGGGCATGTCGTTGGACCGTCAGAAGCAGCTTCTTATGTGCCTTTTGGACAATCCCGACTATTATGGCGGTATGACCCGGAAACTGACCAAGGCCTATTTTTCCCAAGACATAGAGAAGGTCAAGGCTGCGATGGATGAGAAGCAGAACAACGCTTGTGACTCGACACCCGAGGAAGAAGCACAGCTCATCGACAGCCGCAATGCCGACTGGCTCAAGAAGATGCCGCAGATGATGGCCGAGCGGGCTACTCTCTTTGCCGTCGGCGCAGGCCATCTGCCGGGCGAGCGTGGTGTGCTTCGGCTGCTCCGTGATGCCGGATATACGGTTGAGGCGGTACGATAAGCAAGAAGTCACTCCCTTTCGCAATAATTGTGATATTCAGGCGTTTACTTTATATAAAGGATGCGCAATCCGAATATCACAATTATTTTATATTGCCAGACATGCATAACAACGAAATTCCGTTTTTGGACACGGTCGGCAGCATCGTCAAAGAAGCCTCCGGGCTGATGCTGACCGACGCTTTTGAGATTTCACAAAAGGAGGGCTATGCCAATATCGTCACCTCTTCAGACGTCGCCGTGCAGGACTTTCTGTGCCGACGGCTGTCCTCACTGCTCCCCGGCAGCGGTTTCCTGTGTGAGGAGGATGACATCCACGACACGTCCCACGACCTGACATGGATCATCGACCCCATCGACGGGACGGCCAACTACAGCCGCGGCATAGCCCAGTGCGCCATCAGCGTGGCGTTGAAGCACGGCCGCGACATCGCTCTCGGCGTCGTCTGGCTGCCGCGCACGGGCGAACTCTTCACTGCCGAACGTGGCCGCGGAGCGTTCCTCAACGGCCGACGCATATCAGTCTCAAAGCGACCGTTCGCTGATGCCGTGATGTGTACGGCCCTGCCCGTCTATCACAAGGAGTATGCACCGTTGTGCTCAGCCATCATCAGCGAGACTTTCATGCAATGCAACGACATCCGCCGCTTCGGCGCGGCCGCTCCCGAACTGTGCTATCTGGCTATGGGACGCTGCGAACTCTACTTCGAGTATCTGCTCAGCCCGTGGGACTTCGCCGCCGCGTCGCTCATCCTCACCGAGGCCGGCGGCGTGATAACCGACCTTTCCGGCCGGCCGCTGACATGCACGCAGCCGTCGGGAGTGATAGCCGGCAACAGCCGTGAAAATCATGGAAAATTGCTGGAGATAGTGAAGCGTCATATCGGATGATGCCGCTTCCGGACTACCATGATTGCAAAACAGAGAAACGGAGACACCGGGTTATTTTAACCTCGGTGTCTCCGTTTCTCTGTTTTTATATTATAAGTTCATTATGATGATTGGTCACCAATTTATCTATATGGCAGATAGCAGTTCTTTGTCGTAATGCCTGCTGCGTTGTTCTGCAGTTTGTGGCTCAGCCAGATGTCACCGAAGTTTCCGCTGTATGTTCCGGCCCGATTCTTGTGTAGCGTGAGACGGCGCAGATCAGAGAACCTCGTGCCCTCGAAAGCAAATTCCATTGCGTATTCATCGCAAAGCAAATCCTCGACAGCGTTGATGTAGTCTTCCTTTGTGTAGTCTGTAAGGCCGAGGTTGAACTTATTGCTGATGTCGGCAATCTTTTCCTCGACCACACTACTGTAACGGTATGTTGAATAAAGGTCGCCGACGGCTCCTGCACCATGAGCGTGGATGCCGACAATGTCATTTGTCTCACTGCTGAAGATTGCGGCGTTTTCTTGAGAAAGGAACGACAGTTTCGTAGTAAGCAGTTCGTATGATTCCGGTGTCAGATAGTATTTGTCGTCGATGTGGGACTGTGTCATGTCGAGTACTTTATTGCCGTCTTCATCAACAATGTCATTGCCTTCGTTGTCTTTTTGATACACTTCAAGATAGCGGAAGTTGGGCAGCTCAGAGTTCAGTCCGTTTTTCAATATGGCAAAGGCGGCGTCGGGATATCCCATGCGGTTAATGGCTTCTGCGAGGTGCAGCCATACGGTGGCGTTGCGGTAGAGCAGGATATATGCCGTTGACGGCTTCTGACAGTAGACGAATGAAGATTTGTCGCCGTTGCTCTGTGTCACGATGTAGGTAGTAGATCTGTGATTATTGTAGAACCCAATTAGTTCGTAAATTGATTGCCAGCCGCACGGGACGTGTAGCTGGCAATATTTTTTTTGTCCCGTTGAGATGTGGCAATAGTGTGTTGACGGCGGTGAGGAAAAGGTGATTTCCTTCCGTGTGAAATATCATAGCCCAGAATGGGACAATAACGTGTTGCGTGGTCAGGCCGTGACAAAGACTCCCGTCGAACTGTCTAAGGGCAATCATACGCTGGTCATCCGTGCGCTTGACGACCACGTGGTCATTGAGTGGATGGTCGACTATAAGCCGAAACGCAAGTTCTACCTCTTCCCCGTCACCTATAAGCCCTGACGCCTCTCCTGACGCGAGGGCGTAAAAAGACATAGACATTGCATTTTGCGGGAATACTTATTGTCCCGACAAAGTGCAATGTCTATGTTTTTGTGGATATCTCCTATTTTATGTTTACGGGGATTTATTTAAGGCTGTTGTCTTTCAGTAGTCTTTCGATTTCGCTCTTCGTGATGTTTGAGCGTTCTGTCTTGTCGTAGATAAAGAGCAGGTTGACGTCTGTTTCGTCCATCGCGGCAATCACCGTGAAGGTTATCACCCGTGCGCCGCCGCTCTTTCCCTTACCCTTTGACGTTATCTGCATGCGTATCTTGCGCAGACCGTTGCCGAGGTCTGTGCCGAGGGTGGGGTTGGCAAGAATATCCTTTCTTAGGTTTTCAATGTCATCAGACAGACTTCTGTATCTTTTACCTAACCGCTTAGCTTCTTTTAAGAAAGAAAGTGAAACCCTGAGATTATATTTCATCTTCCCTCAATTCTTTCATAAAATCCTCAAAGGACATTGTTCTTCCTGCCTTCATGTCTTTCAGTCCCGCGTCAATTCCCGCCAGAATCTCCTCTTTGGTGATATATTCCGTCTCTTCTTCCTTGCGTCTGAGCTTGCGGACATAGTTGAGAACCTTGCGCACCATGTTCTCGTCGTCGCTGATGTATGTAATCTCTTGTTGGAGAGACTGGTTCAGTTCCATTGCTGTCATACCGGTATGCTTTTGTTGATTTCTGCAAATGTATAAATAAAAAACGACCGGAACAAATATCAGGCTGTTTTTTTATCCGGTCCATAAAAAGTGCTTCGTCCGGCATTTGGTATGAAAGTTTAAGTAACATCAACGGAACATGCTCATTGGGAGACCTTTATGTGGGGTAATTGCAGTCCCCTCCTCTGAAGGAGGGGCAAGGGGTGGTTAGGCACTCGCGATCATTCAAAACGATGATTTTCATAAAGCTATTGTCTAACCACCCCTGGCCCCTCCTTCAGAGGAGGGGACTGCAATTACCCCACATAAAGGTCTCCCAATGAACCTGTTCCGTTGATGTTACTTAAACTTTCACACCAAATGCCGACGAGACAAACACATGTACGTGAGTTCGGGATAAGAAAGTTCTTATAAAAGTTGGTAATCTCGCAAATATGTTGTATCTTTATAGTGCTAAAATACAAGATATTACAACAATATATTAAGCGATGATTACCGAAG
>JAFULM010000026.1 GCA_017483185.1 Prevotella sp.
AATGCTGGTAGAGGCAACAAATCCACCTCCGGAAGGGGAGGAAATAGACTAAGGGGGCTTGTCCACGCATACAAATAAGTCCAACTTCTATGTTTCAAGAGGTTGGACAAGATGTTTTATGGTTTAGCGGACAGTAATAGAAAAGATTCCAATAACGCCTGCTCCTGAAAAATTGTCTTACCGATTAAAATTCAAGTGTAGAAAGTGTGAAGTAAATCACATTCTTATACTAAAAAAAGGATGCGCCAAATCGTTTGATTTGACACATCCTCTTAGTTTTATAGAGTATTAACAAAAGTCTTTTGTTATGCCTCTTCGCTCCAGTCCATCTTAGTCATGCGGACATAGCTCTGATAACGTTTCTTTGCCATATCTTCGCAAGCCTTGAACAGGTCGGCGGCCTCGTTGGGGAACTGCTTCATAACTGAGAGGAAGCGAACCTCACCCTTCAGATAATCCTGGAAGTTCTCCCATGCAGGTTCCTTAGAGTCGAGTGAGAACGGATTCTTGCCTTCCTCTTCGAGTGCCGGGTTGAAGCGCCACAGATGCCAATAGCCGCAAGCTACGGCAGCAGCTTCTTCTGCCTGTGCCTTGCCCATGCCCTTCTTCAGACCGTGGTTGATACATGGAGCGTAGGCGATGATAATTGACGGTCCTGGATAAGCCTCAGCCTCACGGATAGCCTTCAAGCACTGAGCCTGATCTGCGCCCATAGCAATCTGTGCAACATAAACGTAACCATAGGTCGTTGCAATCATACCGAGGTCCTTCTTGCGTACGCGCTTACCGGAAGCAGCGAACTTGGCGATGGCACCGAGCGGAGTAGCCTTTGAAGACTGACCACCGGTGTTAGAGTAAACCTCAGTGTCGAGAACGAGGATGTTGACATCCTCACCGGAAGCGATTACGTGGTCGAGACCGCCGTAGCCGATGTCGTAAGAAGCACCGTCACCACCGATGATCCACTGTGAACGCTTAACGAGATAGTGAGACAGCTCCTTCAGCTTCTTGCATGTCTCGCAACCCTTGGCAGCACCTTCCTCAATCATCGGGTTGAGTTTGGCGGCAGCGGCCTTCGATGCGTCGGCATCGTCCTTGCCGTCGAGCCACTCCTGAGCGGCAGCCTTGAACTCTGCGGGCACACCCTCGCAGTCGATTTCTGCCTTAAGCAGTTCTGCAATGCGGGCACGCATCTTCTTGTTGGCCAGTGTCATACCGAGACCGAACTCGCAGAAGTCCTCGAACAGTGAGTTGGCCCATGCCGGACCCTGACCCTTCTCGTTGGTTGTATAGGGAGTTGAGGGGATTGAACCTGAATAGATTGAAGAACATCCTGTAGCGTTGGCAACAATCTCACGGTCGCCGAAGAGCTGAGAAATCAGCTTCACATACGGAGTCTCACCGCAACCGGAGCAAGCGCCGGAGAATTCGAAGAGCGGAGTAGCGAACTGTGAGTTCTTCGGGCTCTGCTTGATGTCAACCAAATCCTGCTTGCTCTTGACGTTCTTAACGCAGTATTCCCAGTTTGCAGCCTCGCCGAGCTCGCCTTCCAGCGGAACCATCTTGAGGGCGGGACCACCAGCCTTCGGATTGCCGGGACATACGTCAACACAGTTGCCGCAACCCAAACAGTCCATAACGCCCACCTGCATGCGGAACTTCATGCCCTTCAGTGCGGCGGGAGCCTTGATGTCGATTGTGGTAGCGTTCAGACCAGCAGCCTCTGCGTCGTCCATAACGAACGGGCGGATGCAAGCGTGAGGACAAACGTATGCACACTTGTTACACTGGATACAGTTCTCGGGAGTCCATGTCGGAACGAAAGCAGCCACGCCACGCTTCTCGTATGCGGCTGTGCCCTGCGGCCATGTACCGTCCTCGATGCCCTTGAAAGCAGAAACGGGAAGCAGGTCGCCGTTCTGTGCGTTGATGGGACGTACAACCTCGTTGATGAATGCAGGGTCGTTGTTCTCCTTCACTGCGTCGGCGGGCAGGTTGCTCCATGCCGGATCAACGGTCAGCTCCTTGTATTCGCCTCCGCGGTCAACGGCAGCGTAGTTCTTGTCGACAACGTCCTGACCCTTCTTGCCATAAGACTTCACGATGAACTTCTTCATCTGCTCAACGGCCAGATCAACGGGGATAACCTCGGTGATGCGGAAGAAGGCGCTCTGGAGTATGGTGTTGGTGCGGTTGCCCAGACCAATCTCCTGTGCTATCTTGGTAGCGTTGATATAGTAAACTTTGATGTTGTTGTCTGCGAAATACTTCTTAACCTTGTTCGGCAGGTTTGCAGCCAGTGTCTCGCCCTCCCAAATTGTGTTGAGAAGGAAGGTTCCGTTCTTGCGCAGACCGCGTGTAACGTCGTACATGTGGAGGTAAGCCTGTACGTGGCAAGCCACGAAGTTGGGCGTGTTCACCAGATATGTAGAGCGGATGGGCGTGTCGCCGAAACGCAGGTGAGAGCAGGTGAAACCTCCTGACTTCTTCGAGTCGTAAGAGAAGTATGCCTGGCAGTGCTTGTCGGTGTTGTCGCCGATAATCTTCACTGAGTTCTTGTTGGCACCAACAGTTCCGTCGGCACCGAGTCCGTAGAACTTGGCCTCGAACATGCCTTCGCCGCCGAGGGCAATCTCTTCCTTCTTGGGCAGGGATGTGAATGTAACGTCATCAACGATGCCGATGGTGAAGTGGTTTTTCGGCTCAGCCAGTGCAAGGTTCTCGTAAACGGAGAGAATCTGTGCGGGGGTGGTGTCGTTTGAACCCAGACCGTAGCGTCCGCCAACAATGACGGGTGCGTTCTCAACGCCGTAGAAGGCCTCCTTAACGTCGAGATACAGGGGCTCGCCGTTTGCTCCCGGTTCCTTGGTGCGGTCGAGAACAGCGATGCGCTTTACAGTCTTAGGCACAGCTGCGAGCAAGTGCTTAACTGAGAACGGACGGTAGAGGTGGACAGAAACCAAACCAACCTTCTCACCCTGAGCTGTCAGGTGGTCGATGGCCTCGCGTGCTGCCTCGCTTGCAGAACCCATAAGGATGATTACACGGTCTGCATCTTCTGCTCCATAGTAGTTGAACAGACCGTACTTGCGGCCGGTAATTTCAGAAATCTTCTCCATGTACTCCTCAACGATAGCGGGAACGGCATCGTAGTAAGAGTTGCAAGATTCGCGGTGTGTGAAGAATGTGTCAGGGTTCTCTGCCATACCACGGGCAACCGGATGTTCGGGAGTTAGAGCGCGATTGCGGAACTCACTAAGAGCTTCCTGGTCAATCAGCGGAGCGAGGTCGTCATTCTCAAGCATCTCAATTTTCTGAATCTCATGAGATGTACGGAAACCGTCGAAGAAGTTTACGAACGGCACACGGCTCTTGATTGTTGCAAGGTGAGCAACACCAGCCAAATCCATTACTTCCTGTACTGAGCCTTCGCAAAGCATAGCAAATCCGGTCTGACGTGTTGACATAACGTCCTGATGATCGCCGAAGATACAAAGAGAGTGAGAAGCGAGTGTACGAGCCGATACGTGGAATACGCAGGGCAGGAACTCACCAGCAATCTTGTACATGTTAGGAATCATCAGCAGCAGACCCTGTGATGCGGTATAGGTGGAGGTCAATGCTCCGGCCTGCAGCGAACCGTGAACGGCACCTGCAGCACCACCTTCTGACTGCATTTCCTGTACGAGGACAGTTTCGCCGAAAATGTTCTTGCGACCTTGTGCTGCCCATTCGTCCACATACTCTGCCATTGTTGATGACGGAGTGATGGGGTAGATGGCTGCCACCTCCGAGAACATATACGAGATATGCGCTGCGGCTTGGTTACCATCACAAGTGATAAATTTCTTTTCTTTTGCCATTTTAATAAATAAAATATTTAAATGAATAAACCAATGTTTCTTTTTTCAGTTTTTAATTTTATTAAATATTCATTCCTAAATTAATAAAGAAAACCGAACAGCCATAATGGAATTTGACTCCCATGACCAATTTCGGTATTATATCGAGCATATATCATGTCTGACGCATATCTTGTTTTGCTGCTATTGTCGGCATTACATATCTTAAATCGTAGTTTTCCATCTACAGTATAATATGTTTCTCGGCTACCTTGGTTTACTTTGTGATCCTTCCAAAGAGAATTAACAAAGAAAGTCTCCATTGTATCTTGCTGTTCAATTTTGATGGGATATATCGCAAACATAAGGTTTGAGTTGTGCATCATAACTTTTGATGGCTTTTTGGGAAACTTTTGGCCTTCCGGATATATAATATTTATGAGTCTTGCGTCTGCCAAGTATTTAATATAGTTCATAACTGTAGCGCGACTCGTTTCGATATCATTGGCTAATTGGCTGATGTTTGGTGCTTTGGGACCATCAACAGCCAATAGATAAAACAATTTCTTTATTTTAGTCAGATATTTAAGCTCAATCTGTTTTATGAGAAGAATATCCACTTCTGTCATCATGTTCATTGTCTTCAGAAGATTCTCGGAATAATTCCTGTGCTCCTGATAGAACGGATAGAAACCGTGATGTATATAATCAAAGAAGTACTTGTTGGGTGATACTTTAGGTAGTATTTGTTTTATGATGCGTTCATGATTATTTAATATATCGTCAAGAGTATAAGGCGAGAAGTTATTTCCTGTCTGAAGATTCAAAAATTCTCGGAAAGAAAAACCTCTCAAATTATAACTTTTTACGATACCGTTTAATTCCGGATTCTCCTCTTTCAAGCGCATGACACTAGAACCTGTAAATACGATTTTTAGATTAGGATATTCATCATAACATTTTCGTAGTTCCTGACACCAATCATGTTGCTTGAATACTTGATCAATAAGTAAAACCCGCCCTCCATTACGATAAAATTCACCCGCGAAATCGGATATGCCACGCCCTTGAAAATAAAAATTATTCATGTTGACATAGAGACATTGGCGGTCCTGAATATCGAAGTGTTCTTTTGCGTATTGCAGAAGGAATGTTGTTTTTCCTACACCTCTTGTCCCTTTGATACCAATCATACGGTCATTCCAATCTATCTCATCCATAAGGGTGCGACGGACTGACGCATTTGTGTGCTCTACAAGATTAGTATGAGTTCTGAAAAAAACTTCCATTCCTGTTAATATTAGTGTTGCAAAGATAATACTTTATTCTTAATTTGCAAAGTCTGTATTGCAAAATCTAAAAAAAAAGAGTAATTTTGTATTCCGAACAGGTATAGTTGCAATTTGTTTGCTGCAAGTCATAGCAACAGTTTGCTGCAAGTCAGTTCGATTCTTAAGATTTTTATGCAATAAAAGTATAATGACACTACATATATTTAACCCAGAGCATGATTTGGCGTTGGCATGTGATATAGAGAATTATTCACCTCCTGCGTCAGCTCAAAAATTATATTCAGATTTGGGCTTTATTCCAGCATTATGGGCTGATAACGGAGATGTTGTCATGGTAGAGGACCGGATGTCTGCACTTGACGCTTGGCGAAATTTGCGGAGGCAGATGACGGGGTATTTGGGTAATTACGATGTGTTATGTCGTAGTGTTGAGTTTGTGACGCCGACGGATATTCATTCTTTACAGATTACGACGGTTGACGTGTGGGGATGGGATTGTGCTATACGTCATAAACTTTTAAAGCATGGAATACAAGAAAAATTGCTTCCTGACAAAAAAGGTATTGTGGCTGTCCGTGAATTATCACATCGCCGCAATGCCTTGAATTTACTCAAGCATTTGAATGGTGATGGCATTATAGGGGAAGGGTTTGTATGTTCCAATTATGAGGATGTGGAGCATTTGTTATCCTCTTATCATCATATAGTTGTTAAGGCGCCTTGGAGTTGTAGTGGAAGAGGAATAAGATATGTCGATGGATTCATTACATACCATCAGTCCGGTTGGATAAAAAACATGTTAAAAGCTCAGGGGAGTGTAATCGTAGAACCGTATTATAAGAAGGTAAGAGACTTTGGTATGGAGTTCTTTAGTAATGGCACGGGATGTATTGAATATTGCGGACTTTCTCTATTTGACACGGATAACTGGATGTATAGTGGCAGTGTTTTGGCATCTGAGTCGTATAAGACGAAAGTTTTGACCGACTACATATCTCTTGATCTGATTGACGCCGTAAGAAAGAAAATCATGTCTTATCTTGGATTTGTCTATTCCGGACGTTATTGCGGCATGTTTGGTGTAGACATGATGGTGGTAGAAGATAAATCAGAGCATAGATACCTCTTGCATCCATGTGTGGAAATTAATCTTAGACGTACGATGGGACATGCCGCGATAGCTTTGTCTCCGACAGGTAACGACAAACATGGTTTGATGAGAATTGAAAATATAAATAAACATTATCTATTAAAACTAAATTTTTTATGAAACTACCATTATTGCTTGCCTTGGCAACATTACCGTTGATGTCACAGGCTCAGTATCGCTCCAATGCTTGGTGTCCTGACCAAGGAGACGGGACTTACATCAATCCTGTTATTAATGCCGATTATAGTGACCCGGATGTCTGTGTCGGAGCCTCCGGTGAGGATTTCTATTTGACAGCCAGTTCTTTCAATTGTATTCCAGGATTGCCGATTCTTCATTCTAAGGACCTCGTCAACTGGGAAATTGTCGGTTATGCGCTCAAAGAGCTAAAACCCAAAGACGTTTTTGACAAGACTGCACATGGAATGGGTGTGTGGGCCCCCTGCATCCGTTATCACAACGGCGAGTATTATATCTATTGGGGAGATCCCGATTATGGTGTCTTCATGGTGAAGACGAAAGATCCTGCCGGCCAGTGGGATGAACCAGTGTGTGTCATACCAGGGAAAGGAATGATAGACACGTCTCCTCTTTGGGATGAAGACGGCCGTTGCTATCTTGTCAACGGTTGGGCCGGCAGTCGCGCTGGATTCAAGAGTGTTCTTTCCGTACGTGAGCTTTCTGCAGACGGAACACGTGCAATCAGTGACCCTGTGATTGTTTTTGATGGTAACAACGAACACCGTACGGCTGAAGGTCCGAAATTCTATAAACGTGACGGCTGGTATTGGATAATGTGCCCTGCAGGCGGCGTTCCTACCGGATGGCAACTTGCAATGCGTTCAAAAAGCCCATACGGCCCCTACGAGCATAAGATTGTGCTGGCACAAGGCAAGACCGACATAAACGGCCCTCATCAGGGCGGTTGGGTTCATACTGCTCAGGGAGAAGACTGGTTCATGCATTTCCAGGACAAAGGTCCTTACGGTCGTGTTGTGCATCTTCAGCCCGTTAATTGGGTGAAAGGATGGCCCGTTATGGGCGTGGATAAGGATGGTGATCTTTGTGGAGACCCTGTTTTGCGTTACAAGAAGCCGAACGTCGGCAAAAGCTATCCTATCCAAAATCCGGTGGAGAGCGATGAATTCAATACGCCTGTACTTGGAAAGCAGTGGCAGTGGCATTCCAACTATAATCAGTTCTATGGCCAACCAACACCGTATGGCTTCTTCCGTCTTTATACGCACAAGCTGAGTGAAAACTTTGTCAATCTTTGGGAAGCTCCTAACCTTTTGCTGCAGAAGACTCCTGCAGATGCTTTTACTGCAACGGCTAAGATAAAATTTGCTGCGAAGAAAGAAAATCAGTATGGTGGTATCATAATGATGGGTCTTGACTACAGTGCACTTGTCGTAAAGAGAGTAGGGGATAAGTTCCAACTTCAACAGATAACATGCCATAAAGCGGACAAAAACAAGCCCGAGACGGTGAAAGTGCTTGCAGAACTGAATCCGACAGACAGGGATAAAGTAAATTATGAGCCGGCTATTTATGAAGAAATATACCTGCGTCTTACCGTCAAGGAAGGGGCCAAGCTGCGTTTCTCTTATAGCAAGAACGGCAAGAAGTTTGAGGAAGTAGGCGACGAATTCCAGATGCGTGAAGGCAAATGGATCGGAGCAAAGTTCGGCTTCGTTGCAGAAGAACCGGCCGGAAAGGGTGTTACCGGTTTTGTGGATGTCGATTGGATACGTGTGACCAAATGATAAATTCGTAATATCCGGAAATAATTTGGTTTGGCCAAATAAACAAGAAGACCACCTTTGCTTGTGATATGAGCAAAGGTGGTCTTTCTTGTTGTGATATGTTAGTGACAGTTGCTGTCGTTTATGTTTGATCTTAGCTTTTAGATGAACGCAACAATCAGGCCGGCCATGACGATGCTGACCATCGACATCAGTTTTATGAGGATGTTGAGCGACGGGCCGGAGGTGTCCTTGAACGGATCGCCGACGGTGTCACCGACGATGGTCGCCTTGTGACAGTCGGAACCTTTGCCGCCGAAGTTGCCTTCCTCGACCATCTTCTTCGCGTTATCCCATGCGCCTCCGGCGTTGGCCATGAATACGGCCAGCGTAAATCCGGCTGTCAGACCGCCGACCAGCAGACCCATCACACCGGCAACACCGAGCAACAGACCGACAACGATAGGGATAATGATGGCCAGCAAGCTCGGGAAAATCATTTCGCGCTGAGCCGAGCGCGTGCTGATTTCAACGCATCGTCCGTAGTCCGGCGTCGCCTTGCCTTCGAGAATGCCCTTTATCTCGCGGAACTGTCTTCTGACCTCCTCGACCATTGTCTGGGCAGCGCGTCCGACGGCACCCATCGTCAGTCCGCAGAAGAGGAAAGCTGACATACCACCAATGAACGCGCCGACGAGCACCTTCGGGTTCATCAGGTTCACCTGGAAGAAGTTCATGTAGTCAACCATGTTCGCCGTGGCCGGATTGAACACCGCACCCATGTTGTCGACGAACGTCTGTCCCTCGTCGACGGCGCGTATCATCGCAATCTTTATTTCCTCAACGTAGGAAGCCAGCAGAGCCAGCGCCGTCAGGGCGGCGCTTCCGATAGCAAATCCCTTGCCCGTGGCGGCCGTCGTGTTGCCCAATGCGTCGAGGGCATCCGTGCGGTGGCGCACTTCCTCTCCGAGTTCACTCATTTCCGCATTTCCGCCAGCATTGTCGGCTATCGGGCCATAAGCATCCGTCGCCAGTGTTATTCCGAGCGTCGAGAGCATACCCACGGCAGCGATGCCTATGCCATAGAGACCGCGTGAGATGCTCTCGGCATTCATGGACAGGTCGAAGTGGTTTGCGCAGAGGTAGCTGAGCATGATGGCCACCGATATCGTGACGACGGGAATCATAGTCGAAATCATTCCCGTTCCGATACCCTTGATGATGACCGTGGCCGAACCGGTCTGCGACGCCTCGGCTATCTTCTGTGTCGGCTCGTACGTATGGCTCGTATAGTATTCCGTTCCCTGACCGATGATCACGCCGGCCAGCAGTCCCGTGACGACGGAGAAGGATACACCAATCCAGTTGTCCAGCTCCAGCAGATAAAGGATGAGGAACGACGCACCGGCAATGAGCACCGACGACACGTTTGTTCCCAGTCCGAGCGAGTGGAGCAGGTCTTTCATCGTCGCTCCCTCCTTTGTCTTGACGAGGAAGATTCCGAGCAGCGAGAGGAAAATGCCCACGGCTGCGATGATCATCGGAGCTATCACGGCACGCATCTGCATGTCGCCGTTCATGGCGAATGCCGTCGCACCGAGAGCCGCCGTGCTGAGGATACTTCCGCAGTAGCTCTCGTACAGGTCGGCACCCATACCGGCCACGTCGCCCACGTTGTCGCCCACGTTGTCGGCTATCGTGGCCGGATTGCGCGGATCGTCCTCCGGTATGTTTGCCTCGACTTTTCCTACGAGGTCGGCGCCCACGTCAGCGGCTTTCGTATAGATTCCGCCGCCGACGCGGGCGAAGAGAGCCTGCGTCGACGCACCCATACCGAACGTAAGCATGGTTGTCGTGATGGTGACGAGCGCCATGCCGTCGCCATGATAGAAGTGGCTGAGAACGAGGAACCAGATGGCTATGTCCAGCAGTCCCAGACCGACGACGACAAGTCCCATGACGGCGCCGCTGCGGAAGGCTATTTTCAGTCCACGGTTGAGCCCCTCGCGGGCAGCGTTGGCCGTACGGGCTGAGGCATACGTGGCCGTCTTCATGCCGAAAAATCCGGCCAGTCCGGAGAATAGTCCGCCGGTGAGAAATGCGAATGGTACCCAAGGGTTTTGTACCTTCATGACGTAGGCCATGAAGGCAAAGACGAGTGCCAGCACGACGAAAACGATGCCGACGACCTTGTACTGCTGTCGGAGATAGGCCATTGCGCCCCGACGTACGTGTCCGGCGATTTCTTTCATTCGCGGTGTTCCTTCGTCCTCCGCCATCATCTGACGGAAGAAGAACAGGGCCATGCCCAGCGCGACGACTGACGCGACGGGGACAAGCCAAAATGCTGATGGAATGTTCATTGCTTTTAGTTTTGAAAGGTTAGTAATAAAAATAGATTTATGTCTTCTTTTAAATAAAAGAGGGCGCGTCGTCCCGCGCCCTCCTATGTCATTTGTTGAATGGCCTCAATCAATCGTCGGTGCCGAAGTCGGAGATATCTTCCGCTTCTTCGTCCGGAGAAGTTTCAATATCGAATGTTGTGCGATAGTTGTCTTCCGTGATATCGTCTTCATCATATTCCGGTTCGTCGTTTATATCCTCTTCGTCATCCCGATCGTTGAAGTTGTCTTCATCCGTAGGGTCATCGTCGCGTGTCTGCAACGTGAGGCGCGGTTTCTCGATTTCCGGCTTTACTTTTGCGAATATAGCTTCGACCCACATGCCTTTAGCTATTTCCAAGACTTCAAAACCATCGGCTACTTTCTTTTCATACATGCCGCCCGGTTTGTGGAGTCTGTCTTTGGGAAGGGTTGTGGTAGATATCTCAAATCCCGTCTCGATGATATCTTTTGTACTCTGTGACAGCGAATCCCAACCGCCTCCGAAATTGCGGTCCAACACTTCGATGAGTTTTGAGGCCGTAATGTGGTGTATGTTTTCGTATGTCAAGTCACTCACGCGCACGATAGGACGTTTCTTTACTGCCCATACGGCTTTTTCGTTGGTGCCGTCCACGTGTACGAGTCCCACCTTGTAGTCCAATTTCTCATATTTACCCTTCAGTACCGGTGAGTCCTCCTTGAGTTCCTCGATCATGAAAGCGGTGCGAATGATGTCTACAAAGTGTCTTTTGTTATCCTTTACGTCTGTGTCCTTGTCTGCGCTCTCCAGCATACGGAAAATGTCATTTTCTTGAACATCCCAGACGTTGTTTTTTGTCAGTGTCTTCAGCGTAATCGCTTTCTTTGCTACTGGCTCTTTCATTCTTCGTGTTCTGTTTATGTGATTTTACAGTTGCAAATGTATATACTTTCTTTTTTATTTCCAAGTTTTGAGTACCTTTTTTTCTGTTTACTTTCTAAAAATGGATATATGATAGCCAATGCCGCAAAACCCTTGTGGCTGAAAGGTGATTTACTGATGCCGGTCTCTTCCGGCAGACAGGTCCGCTATGACTTAATATGCGAATTGGCTTTAGTGTTGTCAGGGGGCCGAATCCCAACTGTTAAAAACTGAGAATTATTATGACAAAAGCCTTCAAATTTAACACGACTTTCTGAAAAAACAGTTCTATGGCCGCAAATTCTGCAAAATTTCGCGTGCATCTTTTTCTTCCTGATTAACAGTGTGTTATGTGAATTTTCATGAAAGTGTGCAATCTTTTCGCGGATTTTTCCGAGCAATAAGGCCCTTATTGCTTTGCAACGGGGCGCTCGTTGCATGATGACGGCGTGCCCGTTGCAAGACAATGAGCACGCCGTTGCAACCCCGGGAGGCCCTCCTTGGTCGGATGAAGGGAAAAGACGAAGAGATCAAGAGGGTAAAAATGTCAGAAAACAGCGTTTTAAGCACTTTGTAAAGACATTTTCGGTGTCATTCTGAAGTGTTAAATTCTTGATGCTTTTCTTACATTTCGCCGGACGATTGGTTTTTCTTCTTTCATACATATAAATAATGTGGAAACTACAATGGCTTTTTCTTAGTCCATTCATGTGTCCGACAATCCGAAACGACCAAATATCGCGGCATTTTTTCTTGGATTATCCCCGATTTCTCCGTACCTTTGTGGTCAGTTATGTCACAACCATTAGCAGAAAGACTAAGACCGCGGACCCTCGACGAATATATTGGCCAAAAACATTTGGTTGGTGAGGGGGCGGTGCTGCGCCGGATGATAGATGCCGGACGCATCTCGTCGTTTATTCTGTGGGGACCTCCCGGAGTGGGAAAGACAACGTTGGCGCAGATTATAGCAAATCGTCTGCAGACACCGTTCTACACACTGAGTGCTGTCACAAGTGGTGTCAAGGACGTGCGCGAAGTTATTGATAAAGCCGGCAAGAACCGTTTTTTCAACGAGGCATCCCCGATTTTGTTTATTGACGAGATACACCGTTTCAGCAAATCCCAGCAAGACTCTCTTCTCGGTGCCGTCGAACGTGGCACGGTCACACTGATTGGCGCCACAACGGAAAATCCGTCATTCGAGGTGATACGTCCATTGCTCTCCCGCTGTCAGCTGTATGTGCTCCGGTCGCTCGACAAGGATGATCTCGAAGGATTGCTCAGACGTGCTGTCACCCAGGATGTCGTTTTGCGCGAACGAAAAATCGAGTTGCGCGAGACAACTGCGATGTTGCGCTATTGCGGAGGTGACGCCCGCAAATTGCTCAACATTCTTGAACTCGTTGTCGAGTCGTTTGGCAGAGAGTCGGAAGTGGTCATCACAGACGAAGTGGTTGTGCGCAGTCTGCAACAGAATCCTCTGGCTTACGATAAGGATGGAGAAATGCACTATGACATAATCTCGGCTTTCATCAAGAGCATCCGCGGCAGTGATCCCGATGCGGCAATATATTGGCTGGCAAGAATGATAGAGGGTGGGGAAGACCCGAAATTCATCGCCCGCCGTCTCGTCATAAGTGCTGCAGAGGATATCGGACTGGCTAATCCCAACGCCCTGTTGTTGGCCAATGCGGCTTTTGATGCTGTGCAGAAAATCGGGTGGCCAGAAGGACGGATACCGTTGGCAGAGGCAACAGTCTATCTGGCGACAAGTCCGAAGAGTAATTCGGCATATCTGGCAATAGATACGGCTCTGGAACTTGTGCGTAGCACGGGAAACGAGCCGGTACCACTGCACATCAGGAACGCGCCGACCAAGTTGATGAAAGACTTGGGCTATAACGACGGATATAAGTATCCGCATGACTATCCCGGGCATTTTACGCCACAGCAGTATATGCCTGACAATCTTGTCTCGGAGCGCATCTGGCACGGACAGAACAGTCCGGCGGAAGAAAAACTCCGGCAACGTATGGTGGATTGGTGGGGTGAAAGATACAAGGATTGACACAAATAGAACATTCGGAAAAACATAACCGGATGGATTTCATAAAAAGACAAAGATGAAGATAACTGTTTTGGACGGATACGGGATGAACCCCGGCGATCTCTCGTGGAAAGCACTTGAAGAGTTTGGAGAAGTCACGGTCTATCCGCGCACAGCTCCTGAAGAGGTTTGGGGACGCTGCCGCGACTCGGAAATGCTGCTGACCAATAAGGTCGTGATAAATCGTAAACTAATCGAATCGCTGCCTTGTTTGCGCTATGTCGGCGTTTTGGCTACGGGATATAATGTTGTGGATATTGACGCCGCTCGTGAGCATGGCGTGACAGTGACCAATGTTCCTAATTATAGTACGGACAGTGTGGTCCAGATGACATTGTCGCATATATTGAACATCACAGGGAGAGTGGCCCATTATGCCCATCTTAACCGCGAAGGACGATGGAGCGCCGGACCGGACTTTTGCTATTGGGATACCCCGCTGACGGAATTGTCGGGAAAGACTATCGGAATAGTCGGTCTCGGCAATATCGGAATGAAAGTGGCCACGATTGCACGTTGTCTCGGGATGGATGTTTTTGCTCTTACGGGAAAAGATTCGTCAACATTGCCGGGTGGTATACAGAAAACGACGTTAGACGGACTATTGGGTGTCAGCGATATATTGACTCTCCATTGTCCGCTTACGGAGAAAACCCGTGGAATGATAAATGCCGACAGTATAAGCCGTATGAAGCATGGAGCAATACTCATCAACACCAGCCGCGGACCTTTGGTGGATGAGCAGGCGGTGGCCGAAGGATTGACTACCGGCCAACTTGGTGGCTATGGGGCTGACGTAATGTGCTGTGAACCTCCGGCTGCTGACAATCCGTTGTTTTCGGCGCCTAACGCATACATCACTCCACATATAGCATGGGCAACATTCGATGCACGTCAACGGTTGATGGACACTGTCGTCGCTAACGTTCGTGCGTTCATCGGAGGAGAACCTCAAAATGTGGTCAACGGTTAGGGAATGGAACAGGAAATAGCGCTCGAGCCTCTTATTAAGATAATTGAATTGCTCGGAACTTTTGCTTTTGCCATATCGGGGATACGTCACGCTGCTGCCAAACATTTCGATTGGTTTGGTGGATATGTCTGCGGTGTGGCTGTGGCTATCGGTGGCGGAACCATTCGCGATGTTCTTCTTGGGACAACTCCGTTTTGGATGACAACACCGATATATCTGATTTGTACAGCGGTGGCACTTTGTGTTGTCATTATTTTTGCCCGTTACATGGAGTTTCTGAATAATGCGTGGTTTGTGTTTGACACGTTGGGACTGGCTCTGTTTACCATTGCCGGTATGCAGAAGAGTCTCGCTTTTGGTCAACCGTTTTGGGTTGCCATCATTATGGGATGTATTACCGGTGCCGCCGGAGGTGTGATACGTGACATTCTGCTTAACAATGAACCCGTAATCTTTCGTAAAGAGATTTATGCAATCGCCTCTGTTCTCGGTGGTCTGACTTATTGGGCTTTGATGGTGGCCGGACTTCCACTCGGTATTACGTCCGTAGCAAGTTTTGCTGTGACATGCGCCATCAGGTTTTTGGCTGTCAGATATCATATATCACTGCCTGTTTTGAATGAAGATGTAACGAAGCATGAAAAGCAGTAATCTTCTGATTGTAAACTGCGCATAAAGCCACAAGTGGCACAGATTGACATTTTGGAAGAAACGCTTCTTCCCGATCGTCCGTCTGTGCCACTTGTGGCTTTATGTTTTACGGTTTTTGATGATTTGCCCGTACAACTTCGTTACGATGCAGAATCGTGTCCGCTCGCAGCGGAATGTATTCTTATTTTTTGACCGGCTTTTTGCTCCAGTCTCTCTGTCTGCCTCCTCTGTCGCGGTTGCCGCCGCGTCTTCCCTTGTTATTTCCATGATTGCGCCCGTGCTGTGACCTGCTTCGACCGATGACTTTATAATCCGGGCCTTCACCAAGGCCTTCGGGTAGAAGTTTCTTTTCAATTTCTTTACCAAGGAATTTTTCTATCTGTTTGAACATTGCGGCATCGCGTTCGCTGATGAAGGTGATGGCGGTTCCATCACGGTCGGCCCGTGCCGTACGTCCGATGCGGTGTACATAATCCTCAGAATCGTGCGGAACATCATAGTTGATAACCATCAATATGTCATCAATATCTATGCCTCTGGCTACAATATCGGTGGCAACCAATACGCCCTTTTGGCCGGATTTGAATTCATACATCACTTCATCACGTTCTTGCTGTGTGAGGTCGCTGTGCATTGCGCAACTGTTGATTTTCATTCGGCGTAATTCCCGATTGATATCCTTGACCTTGTCTTTTTTTCCTGAGAAGATTATCACACGCTGCAACTTGCCTGTGCTGAACAGATGGCGTATTATTCCGAGTTTTTGAGTGTCGTAACATACGTATGCAGACTGCTTGATCTTTTCGGCAGGTTTGCTTACTGCGATCTTTACCTCCACCGGATCGTAGAGTAGACTGTGCGCCAATTGCTGTATCTTGTCGGGCATTGTGGCGGAAAACATGATTGTTTGACGATCCTTTGGCAGACCTTTCGCGATTTGGAGGATATCGTCGCTGAATCCCATGTCGAGCATACGATCAGCTTCATCCAGTACGAAAAAACTCACACGGCTGAGATCTACATTGCCAGTGCGTATGTGACTGAGCAGTCGCCCCGGTGTGGCTATCACCACGTCAGCTCCCATTCGTAGGCTTTTCATCTCTTGATCGTATCTGTTTCCGTCATTCCCTCCATATACAGCAACGCTGCTTACATTTTCAAGGTAATATCCGAAGCCTTGCATGGCCTGGTCGATTTGTTGCGCCAACTCTCTTGTCGGTGACATTATGATGCAGTTGATGGCGTCATCGGGAAATCCACCATCATCCAACATGCTCAAAATAGGCAACAGATAGGCAGCGGTTTTTCCGGTTCCGGTTTGAGCCACTCCTATAATATCGCGGCCGTCGAGTATCTCCGGAATACATTTTTCCTGGATAGGCGTACATTCCTCGAAGTGCATATCATCTAATGCATCGAGTATGTTATCGTTCAGATATGTATCTTCAAATTTCATTTATTAATTGGGTGCTTTTTTATAACAGTAATATGCAATGAAAGTATATAATATGTTTGGTATCCATGCCGCAAGCATAGGCGGGGTATTGGCGTTGATTGCAAATGTCGCACAGACAGTTTGCAACAGGATGTATGAGAAACTGAGGGCCATGCCGATGCCCAGATAGAGGCCCATGCCACCCTTTCGTTTGCGCGAGCTCAGACTCAGACCAATGATCGTGAGGATGAACGACGCGAAGCTGGTAGCTATCCGCTTATGATATTCCACCTCATACTGTACGACATTGCTTGATCCGCGGTCTTTCTGCTTGGATATGTAGCGCTTCAGTTCCGGACTTGTGAACGTCTCTTGCTGTCCCTTGCTGAACACAAGATCCATCGGTTCCATAATAATCATTGTGTCTATTTCCATTCCGGACGTGATGTGTTCGCGCATTCCTTTGAGCGTTCTTATCTTATAGTTTATGGCTTTCCAGTGGTAGCGGCTGTCCGAGATCGTATCATATTTGATTACATTGGCTGTCATGTGACTGACAAGTTTCTTGTTTTCAAACTTATCTAAAGAGAAGCCGTAACCAGTCTTGTGCTTATCGTCATACTGACTGATGTATGCTATGACCCCCTTGTTAACTTGGAGTTGCACATTGCTTGCTGTAGTGTTCTTCTTGCTGTTCTTATATTGCGACTCGAAATTATGTCTCACGACCGTGCCTTGTGGTATGATGTATGCTCCGAGATAGAAATTGAGCACCGAGATCAAGGCGGCGGAAATCATGTAGGGACGCAAAAGACGCTTAAAACTCATGCCACAGGCAAGCATGGCGATAATTTCCGAATTACCAGCCAACTTGGATGTGAAGAATATGACGGCAATGAAAACAAATAGAGGGCTGAACAAGTTGGCGAAATAGGGAACGAAATTGGCGTAATAATCGAACACTATCGCACGCAACGGAGCATGATATGTCGTAAATTTGGCCAAGTTCTCATTGACATCAAAGACAATGGATATGGATATGATAAGGACAATAGAGTAGATATACGTACCGATGAACTTCCTTATTAGATATCCGTCAATCTTCTTTATGTAGTTGAATGGATTGAGGGCACGTAACATCTGAATAGCTTTTGTGTCCTTGCCGAAAAGCCGGAAAAAGCGCAACCACATGAGATGTAGTTTGCGCCACATTGTCTTTAGCCGGTTGTTGTTGCCTTGTTTCATCTCTCCGGATTTATAAACGTCTCATCATGTTGTCAATCACGCTGTGCTTCCATGCCGTGAAATCGCCGCAACAGATATGTTCTCTCGCGTCTGAAACAAGTCTGAGGTAAAATGCCAGATTGTGTATGCTCGCTATTTGCATCGCCAATAATTCCTGTGCCTTAAAAAGGTGGTGCAGATATGCTTTTGTGTAAGTGCGGTCTGTGAAACATCCATCGATATCTATCGGAGTGAAATCGTTCTCCCATTTCTTGTTTCGCATATTCATCGTACCTTCGTATGTGAACAACATGGCGTTGCGTCCGTTTCGCGTTGGCATGACACAATCAAACATATCAACTCCACGTTCGATAGCTTCAAGAATATTCCAAGGTGTTCCCACTCCCATCAGATACCGTGGTTTATCCTTCGGAAGAATTTCGTTGACCACTTCAATCATTTCATACATGACCTCAGTCGGCTCTCCGACAGCCAGACCGCCGATAGCATTTCCATCTGCACCCTTGTCTGCGACGAATTTTGCAGCCTCGCGCCGGAGTTCTTTGAAAGTACATCCCTGTACGATAGGAAACAAGCTTTGATTGTGGTCGTACAGAGGTTCTGTCTCATTGAATCGCTTGATACAACGGTCAAGCCATCTTTCCGTCATAGCAAGGCTCTTCTTTGCGTATTGATAGTCGCTTTGTCCGGGAGGACATTCATCGAATGCCATCATGATGTCGGCACCGATTATGCGTTCGGTGTCCATGACATTCTCCGGCGTGAAGATATGCTTTGAACCGTCTATGTGGGAGCGGAATTCACATCCTTCTTCCCGAAGTTTTCTGATTCCGGTGAGCGAGAATACTTGAAAACCACCGGAATCGGTGAGAATCGGGTGATTCCAACCGTTGAAACGGTGCAGTCCGCCGGCTTTGCGCAGCGTGTCAAGTCCGGGGCGTAGATACAGATGATATGTGTTACCCAATATGATCTGTGCCTTTATTTGCTCTTCAAGCTCGGTAAAATGTACGCCTTTGACACTTCCACATGTTCCTACGGGCATGAATATGGGCGTTTTTATCTGCCCGTGGTCCGTGGTAATCAGTCCGGCACGAGCATCCGAAGCATTGTCTGTATGTTGCAATTCAAACTTCATGCTTTCTTTTCCTCCTCTTCAATAACAAAATCCAATGGATTTTCCACCATCTCGTCTGTCAATGCAAATGCCCATACATCATTGACGTTCTCAACGTAATGAAATACAACACCACGGCGATAGACCTCCGGAATCTCTTCCACGTCTTTACGGTTTTCGGCGCACATCATGATGTCTGTTATGCCGGCTCGTTTGGCTGCAAGGATTTTTTCCTTTATACCACCCACAGGAAGTACTTTTCCGCGCAGTGTTATTTCTCCCGTCATGGCCGTATTATGCCGTACCTTGTGTTGGGTGAGTGCAGAGGCGATGGAAGTCGCTATTGTTATGCCGGCCGACGGGCCGTCTTTCGGCGTAGCTCCTTCCGGTACATGGATATGGATATTCCAATTATCAAAAATCCGATAGTCTATCTTCAGAATGTCAGCATGGGCCTTGACATATTCTAACGCAAGTATGGCCGACTCCTTCATGACGTCACCAAGATTTCCGGTCAGTGTGAGTTTGGAGCCCTTGCCCTTGCTCAGACTTGTCTCGATGAACAGTATTTCACCTCCTACGCTCGTCCAAGCCAGTCCTGTGACCACACCGGCGTAGTCGTTGCCCTGATATATATCACGATAATAAGGAGGTTTTCCGAGCAAACTCTCAATCTCCGCCGGCGTAATCTTGTTATATGGAAGTGCACCGTCCTTGGCCTTCATGAACGCCAACTTCCGGAGTGCTTTGTTTATTTGCTTCTCCAACTGACGTACGCCACTCTCCCGAGTGTATTGTTCTATAATCTTTTCGATGGCTTGTTTGCTGAAGTTCAGTTTCTTTTCATCGTCCAGACCAGTATTACACTTCTCTTTCGGAATGAGATGACGTTTTGAAATCTCTGTCTTTTCTTCTGTGATGTATCCGCTCACCTCAATGATTTCCATCCGGTCCAGCAGAGGACGGGGAATTGTGTTGAGGTCATTTGCCGTAGCGATGAATAGCACTTTTGACAAATTATAATCTACATCAAGATAGTTGTCATGGAATGCTGAATTTTGCTCCGGATCAAGAACCTCGAGCAATGCGGACGCAGGATCCCCGTTGACTGTATTTTGCGTGATTTTGTCGATTTCATCGAGAATAAATACCGGATTGGACGATCCGGCTTTTTGTATATTCTTTATGATTCGACCGGGCATGGCACCGATGTAAGTACGTCGGTGACCACGTATTTCAGCCTCGTCATGCAAACCACCTAATGACATGCGGACATATTGGCGTTTCATGGCCGTGGCAATGCTTTTCCCCAAACTTGTCTTTCCGACACCAGGAGGACCGTAGAGACAGATGATGGGGGACTTCAAGTCACCACGCAGACTCAAAACTGCAAGATATTCGAGGATGCGCTCCTTCACCTTCTCCATTCCGTAGTGGTCTTTGTCCAATGTCCTTTTCGCACGGTCCAGATTAAGGTCGTCCTCCGTATATTTTTCCCAAGGCAGAGATACAAACGTCTGGAGATATGTCAACTGTACGTTATATTCCGGACTTTGAGGATTGAGTTGGTCCAACTTCTCCAATTCCTTAAAGAAAGTCTTTTCTACTTCGGCAGGCCAATGCATATCTGCCGCCTTATCAAGCAATTCCTTCTGTTCCGGTGAACCTTCTCCATTACCAATCTCGGCCTGTATGTTCTTTATCTGCTGTTGAAGGAAATAGTTGCGTTGCTGTTCGTCTATATCGTCGCGTGTTCTATTCTTGATGTCTTGTTTGAGACTCTGCAGAGACAACTCTCGGTTGATTATGCGCAGAGTGTTGAACAGACGTTCCTTAATGGATGTCATGGCCAACAGTGAGATCTTTTCGCTGATGGAGAACAACATGTTGGAGCAGATGAAATTAAGAGCCATAACGTCGTTCTGAACATTCTTTATGGCAAACGAGGCCTCCTCGGGGATGTCGTCGTTCATCTTCACATATTCAGTTGTTGTCTGTCGCAAATCTTCGATGGCTGCCAAAAACTCATTATCACCTTTGTCCGGAAGAAGTTCTCTTGCCGGTTCGACCTTTCCAAGAAGATATGGTCTGCGACGGGTTATGTCGGTCAGCTTTAGACGCCCGAGACCCTGTACTATCGCAGTCATGCCGCCGTTGGGCATGGTCAGCAGTTTGACGACTCTCGCGTAGACACCATATTCATGAAGGTCTTCAAAGGAGGGCTCTTCCACCTCAGGATCCTTTTGGCAGATTATTCCTATTATAGTGCCGCTTTTCTCCGCTTTTTTCACAAGTTTCACGCTTGACTCCCGGCCAATCATTATCGGTGAGACTACACCGGGAAAAAGCACAAGATTTCTTACCGGAAGTATCAGGGTCGTTTCCGGTAAATTCATGTCAGACAAGTCACTGAAATCACCCTCAATGTCTGCTATCATCGAAAAAGCCTTGTTGTTATGTTTGCTGTCCATTAAACTCTAATATATTTTGGGTTGCAAAGTTACGCAATAAAATTGAAATGTAGCAATAGAATCCCTTGTTTTTATATGTACGCGCGCATAAAATAAAAGAGATGACTCACTGCCACCTCCCTAATCTTTTGTACGCCTGCAGGGGCTCGAACCCTGGACACCCTGATTAAGAGTCAGGTGCTCTACCAACTGAGCTACAAGCGCGTCCGTTACACATTCCGATTTTGTACGCCTGCAGGGGTTCGAACCCTGGACACCCTGATTAAGAGTCAGGTGCTCTACCAACTGAGCTACAAGCGCGTCCGTTGCAAATCCCGATTTTGTACGCCTGCAGGGGTTCGAACCCTGGACACCCTGATTAAGAGTCAGGTGCTCTACCAACTGAGCTACAAGCGCATTTCTCGTTTTGCGGGTGCAAAGGTAGTTACTTTATTTTGTTCTGCCAAACTTTTTTCTGACTTTTTTGAAAATAATGATTTTTTTGTTCGTTTCGCGAGGCTTTGACGTTGCTTGCCTATTTCTTTGTGTAAGAACTTGCGTGTTTAAATGTTTATTTGAATGGCCTATATCCGAAAAGCACCGATGAAATCAATGATTTTTTGCAATTCGCGTTTGTTTCGGAGAGATATTTGTACCCGTCGCGCATTGCGCAAAAATGTGCGTATGCGGGCGCAAGAATGTCGAAGTGAAGGCTGAAAGGGACGGGTGGATATCTGTAACACGAAAGTCGGACGGAGGGGGGTGATTATGAATATTCATTACAAAACTTTGTCAGTAAAATCGTCCGTTTTTGCTTATTCCGGGTCGCCGGGAGGGCCTTATTGGTACTTCGTGGTCCCGTTTGGTGTGCGAAAAATGACAGGGCGCGGCGCTGTTTTGTTCACGTAAGGCCCTTATGGCTTTTCAGAAATGCAAAAGTTTGCCGGTTTCTGATGCTCGTTTTTAGGCAAAAGTGCACCCGTTTTAATGTCGTAAGGGCCTTATTGGGTCGCAACGGGGCGCTCGTTGGAATGTAACGGCGGCCCCGTTGCAAAACAATAACGGCCCCGTTGTAGAGCCGGGAGGGCCCCACGGCAGCCCCTTCGCGGTCTTCTTTAAAAGCAAGAGCAGACGACGTGTTTATAAGTATCTATATATCAACGCTTTGAAAAATATGCGGTTTTTCTGCCGAAAAATAGTGACAAAAATGACGTTCGCAGAATTTGAAAATTTGGATGCATGGCGGAATTTTTTCAGAAAGTACCCCTAAAAAACGGCTTTAAATTCGGAAAAAAGTAAACAATCATGTCATGCGTGTTGCTGATAGGATATGGGTAAACGAAAATGTCGGATATATGATGATATTCTCAATGCGTAAAACGAACAAGCCCAAATGCACGTTGGTCATCATATTGACTATTGTGCATTTGGGCTTGTTGTCTCCGTTGAAATCGGTGATTTTGGATTTTATATATTAGCGGATGCCTTTTCTTCCGGAGATAAGTAGAAGTCGTCGGTCAGGCGCTTATATTCGTTGTCTCCGATAATCATTGTGCGGGTCTCAATGTCTCGTCCGGGATGTTGCCGCGAGTAGGCCAGCAGAACGCGCTTGGCCGGCTTTCGTTCGGTCGTCTTGACGTAGCAGATGCGTTTCGGGTGTAGCCCGACGATTGCCGCTGCCGAGTTCATGCTGTCCATGCAATCCGTTGGTATGATGACCGAAATCTCGCCGCAGTCGGATAGCGTTCGGCCGGCCGCAATCATAAGTTCTTCGTATGTCAGAGAGGAGGTGTGACGTGCAGCCGTCCGTCTCTCGTCCGGGCAAGTCAGGGCCTCTGTGAAGAACGGCGGATTACATACAATGGCGTCAAAAGTACTGTCGCAAAAGTCCTGAATTGCGATATTGGCTGTGCCGATGCGGTCGGCGAACGGGGATGTCGCGATGTTTTCTTTAGCTTGAGCGACCGCCTCGCGGTCTATGTCGATGGCTTTGACGATGGATTGTGGAAATCGTTGGGCCATCATGAGGGCTATCAGGCCTGTTCCGGTGCCGACATCAAGGATTGAAGGGTGGGGAACTGAGGGTGGTACTTCTGCCCATGCTCCAAGCAACGTACCATCGGTACCTACCTTCATTGCGCATCTGTCATGCCTAATTGTAAACTGCTTGAATATGAAGTAGTTGTTTGACATGATGTAAAGTAAAGATATTATCTCGTTTAACCCCTTTCGGCAAGTATGCGTTCGGCCTTCTCAAGATCATCAGGAGTGTCAATGCCTACGGTCTCGATATCGGTCAGACCGACCTTTATCTTATATCCGTTCTGAAGCCAGCGCAGTTGCTCGAGGCTCTCGGCTATCTCAAGTGAACTTTGTGGAAGACGTGTTATTTCGGCAAGGACGTCTCTTCTGTAGGCGTAGAGACCGATGTGTTTTAGAAATGGATAAGCTGTTGGCCAATCGCTTGGCTCTTTGCCGCGTACAAACGGGATAATGCTGCGGCTGAAGTACATTGCATATCCGTTATTGCTAACTACGATTTTGGGCGAATTGGGGTTGGAAATGGCAGTCAGATCGCGACCAAACGGTTTGCCGAGAGTGGCAATTTGCGTTTCCTTGTCATCGAAACAATGGCACACGGTCTCTATCTGCGAGCGGTGGATGAATGGCTCGTCGCCCTGCACATTGACCACTACGTCAAAGTCGCCGCCAATCTTTTCCATCGCTTCCTCGATGCGGTCGGTTCCGCTTTTGTGCTCGGCCGACGTCATGACAGCGCGTCCGCCGAAGGCCTCTACGGCATCGTATATCCGCTTGTCGTCGGTGGCGACACAGACATCGTCAAGCACCGAGGCGACTTGCCTGTAGACACGTTCAATCACATACTGTCCTCCGAGCATGGCTAAAGGCTTGCCCGGAAATCTGGTTGAGGCATATCTTGCCGGTATTATTCCTATGAATTTCATACAGCTGTTTGTTTGTATTTTTATTTGTATAGTGATGCAAAGTTATAAATTATGCCATTATATTCAGTTAAAAAATCTAATCTTTTTTGTTGTGTGGGCTTTTTTTACTAATTTTGGCATTGTAACTAAATATTTAAAAACTTGAAATATCAAATAATATCTATATTCCTCATCTTGGCGTCTTCGATGGCTTCCGCGCAGAAGATAACATTGGGCTCATGCTCAACAAAGGACGGTGGCGAATATAAAGGCGAGATGGTGGGAGGAAAACCACAGGGAAAAGGAAAAGCCGTATATAAGAACGGCAACTGGTATGAGGGAAACTATGTGAAAGGAAAGCGCCAAGGCTTTGGCGTCTATACGTTTTCGGACGGAGAAAAATATGAGGGCCAATGGTTTCAGGACCAGCAGCATGGCCAGGGTACATATTATTTTGCCAATAATAATAAATATGTAGGTTTGTGGTTTCGTGACTATCAGCAGGGACACGGCGTGATGTATTATTATAATGGTGATAAATATGACGGAGACTGGAAGCAGGACCGTCGCACCGGCAAGGGCACATATACCTTTGCGGGTGGAGCTTATTATAAAGGAGAATGGCTCGACGACAAAAAGAACGGACGCGGATTTTTCGACTGGGGCGACGGTTCGACGTATGATGGTCAGTGGGAAAACAACCAGCGCTCAGGCCGCGGCACATTCAAATATGCCGACGGAGATACTTATACCGGTATGTGGAAGAACGACATCCAGGACGGCAAAGGTATATATAAGTTCAAGAACGGAGACGTTTACGAAGGTGATTATGTCAAAGGCGAGCGCACTGGAACGGGAATTTTCAGGTATGCGAATGGCGACAGATATACCGGCCAGTTCTTTGAAGGCGAGAAGCATGGACAGGGAACGCTGGTCTGGAAAAATGGAAATACGTATGTCGGAACGTGGAAAGCCGACCGACTGGACGGTCAGGGCAAACTGACAATGAAGAACGGCGACGTGTATGAGGGCCAATTCAAGAACGGAAAGAAGGAAGGACAAGGTATTGAGCGTTATGCCGATGGCCGAAAATTCAAAGGCATGTTCAAGAATGACAAGCGAAACGGTCCGGCCATAGAAGAAGATAAAGACGGGAAGCGTTTTGAGGGGTCTTACACAGATGATCTTCGGAATGGCAGATTTGTCGAAAAAGACCGTAATGGAAATATCACGGCACAAGGTGTGTACACCCGTGGACGTCGTCAGGTTGATAAGTAAGACGGTTTGGCAAGAATTGTAGAAAGTCGGATTTAATTTGTAAACAGAATATTAACATTTAATCTATTATTTATTATGGTAATCGACACACTTGACAATTTGAGTAAATACGAGTCTCTGAACCCGTTGTTTAAGGATGTAGTAGAGTTTCTTAAGAACAACAATCTCAACGAACTCGAGGAAGGCAAACATCAGATTAAGGGCGGAGACCTCTTCGTGAATATAACCACAGCTAAAGGAAAGACTCCGGAGGAGGCTGTCATGGAGACGCACAACAAGATGATAGACATCCAGATACCGTTGTCAGTGGCAGAGACTTATGGATATTCACCTGCTTGTACGTTGCCCGTTGCAGAATATAATGAGGCTAAAGACATTACCAAGATTCCTGATGTCATTGCAGACTGTTATGTGACATGCCGTCCCGGTATGTTCGCTATATTTTTCCCGCAGGATGGACATGCGCCGTGCATTTCAGAGGAGCCGGCCATCAAGAAGGCCATATTCAAGGTTTTAGCATAAAGATCTGTAATTATGGTTGAAAAAAAATCTGGGGCCAAAACTCAGGTAAAAGCCAAGGCCTCGTCTAAAAAAGCGTGCAGGAAAGAACCTCAGCATATTGGTCTTGTTCGGAATGACTCTTGGTTGGAACCTTTTGAGGACGCAATAAAGGGGCGTCATGAACATGCCTTATGGAAAATCAATCAGTTGACACGCAACGGGAAGAAGACTTTGTCTGATTTCGCTACCGGTCATCTCTATTTCGGATTACACAAGACTGCTCGCGGATGGGTCTTCCGTGAGTGGGCTCCAAACGCTACTGAGATTTATCTTATAGGTGATTTCAACGGTTGGCAGGAACACCCCAAGTACCGGATGAAACGCATAGAAGGTACAGGTAACTGGGAATTGAAACTCAGCGAAAAAGCATTGAAGCATGGTGACCTCTACAAGATGAAGGTTAAATGGAATGGTGGTGAAGGCGAACGCATCCCGGCATGGTGTCGTAGGGTGGTGCAGGATGAGACGACAAAGATATTTTCTGCTCAAGTATGGAACCCGGAGAAGCCTTATGTGTTCAAGAAGAATAAGTTCAAACCCTCCAAGTCGCCATTGTTGATATACGAATGTCATGTCGGAATGTCGCAGGATGCGGAAAAAGTTGGTACTTATAAGGAATTTACAGAGAATGTTCTACCACGTGTAATCGCTGATGGGTACAATTGCATACAGGTAATGGCTATCCAAGAGCATCCTTATTATGGTTCGTTTGGATATCACGTAAGTTCCTTCTTCGCTCCGTCAAGCAGATTTGGCACGCCGGAGGAGTTGAAAGAACTGATAGACACGGCCCACAAGAATGGCATCGCTGTAATCATGGACATAGTTCATTCTCATGCTGTTAAGAACGAAGTGGAAGGTCTCGGCAACCTTGCCGGCGATCCGAACCAGTTTTTCTATCCAGGCGCACGCCACGAGCATCCAGCTTGGGACAGCCTGTGCTTCGATTATGGCAAGGATGATGTACTACATTACCTGCTTTCCAACTGTAAATATTGGCTTGAGGAATATCACTTTGACGGTTTCCGATTTGATGGTGTGACGTCCATGCTATATTATAGTCATGGTCTTGGTGAGGCATTCTGCGGTTATGGAGATTATTTCAACGGACATGAGGATGACAATGCAATATGTTATTTGACATTGGCAAATAAGCTGATACATGAAGTTAATCCCAATGCAATAACAATCGCAGAAGAAGTTAGCGGTATGCCTGGCTTAGCAGCTAAGTTTGAAGACGGTGGCTATGGTTTTGACTATCGTATGGCCATGAATATTCCTGACTATTGGATAAAGACCATAAAGGAACTTCGTGATGAGGATTGGAAGCCCAGCTCAATATTTTGGGAAGTAAAGAATCGTCGTTCGGACGAAAAAACCATCAGTTATTGTGAAAGTCATGATCAGGCTTTGGTGGGCGACAAAACCATCATTTTCCGCCTTATTGACGCTGATATGTATTGGCATTTCAAGAAAGGTGACGAGAATGAGGTTGCCAACCGCGGCATTGCTCTCCACAAGATGATTCGTTTGGTGACGGCAGCGGCCATCAACGGCGGTTATCTCAACTTCATGGGCAATGAGTTCGGGCATCCGGAATGGATTGATTTCCCGCGTGAAGGCAACGGATGGAGCTATAAGTATGCTCGCAGACAATGGAATTTGGTTGATAACAAGGAGCTGGATTATCACTATTTGGGCGACTTTGACCGTGCAATGTTATCCGTGATGAAGAGCATAAGAAACTTCCAGGACAAACCAGTGCAAGAAATCTGGCATAACGATAGCGACCAGGTGTTGGCATTCACACGCGGCGACTTGCTGTTTGTGTTCAACTTCAGCCCTTCGCGCTCGTTTACGGATTATGGCTTCCTCGTTCCAACGGGTTCGTATGACGTGGTTTTAAACACAGATGCCAAGGAGTTCGGAGGTAATGGATTGGCTGATGACAGTATGACACATGTTACCAGTTACGATCCGTTGTACGTCGGCGACCACAAAGAATGGCTCAAGTTGTATATTCCTGCACGCTCGGCAGTGGTACTGAAGAGAAACTGATAATATCAAAGAAATAGTTCTGTCCGACTGGATAGCGTTGTTTCTAAACCAATAATTGAATATAAAGAGGTTTTAATTCTCTTATATTATGAATTTCAATAATCCGAATACTAAGAATAGCACAGCCGTCATTAGGGCGGTTTGTGCTATTGTTTTTTGTATATTTACGTTCGTCTACCTTTACTTTTATCAGGCGGATGTACTTGCCGTGGGACAACACGTATTGAGCGGAGGTGCCACTCACTATGACAGATTGATAGGGTGTGTCATCATCACGTTCTCACTGATGTTGTTACAGATTGGTGTTTATACTCTTTTTAGGCTTGATAAATATTGCCATGCCCTGACATATTTCCCGTCATTATTGGTTCTGACATTCATAACGGATATCAGTCAAGACATTGACAGAGGATTTAGCTTCGGCTTTTGGTTATGGGGTGGTCCTTTGCTGTTGATACTATGGACCTGTCTATCCTTGTTTGTCCGTAACATCCAGATGTATACCAATGTCACATCTTCCGGGCTTTTCTCACGTGCAATGTGGTCCAATATGGCAATTATGATATTTATGTTTCTCTTTACCGGGTTTGTAAGCAACGACAATGCAGTCTTTCATTATCGTATGAGAGCTGAAAAATGCTTATTGAAAAGAGATTATGATGGAGCGCTTGCTGCCGGAGTGAAATCTTTGGAAACGGACAATAACCTCACGATGATACGCATTTATGCGCTGTCCCGTAAAGAAATGCTTGGCGAGAAGCTCTTTACCTATCCTATTGCTGGTACGAGTGACGACATGTTGCCACATTCAGGTTCTGCCCATTGCATGATGTATCCCAACGATAGCATATACAAATATATAGGAGCCAAAACCAACGGATATTTTCGGACAGTTCCTTATCTGAAGGCTTTGATGAGACTCGGTTTAGCGTCGTCTGCCGTGAAGGACTACATATTGTGCGCTTATCTTATAGACAGGGATCTTGATAGTTTTGTACGCACGTTACCGGAGTTTTATGAAGTGAATGACAATCTTCCGAAACACTACCGAGAGGCCTTGACCCTATATACCCATCTCAGGTCAAAACCATATATAATATATCATAATACCGTTATGGACACGGACTTTTCTGATCTTCAGGCATTGGAGCGAAAGCATAAGACACAAGCAGCGAAAAGCGTAGCTGTTAATGAGATGTATTCCGGAACTTACTGGTGGTATTACATGTATGCCGACAAATAGATATACATGAAGTCTAAAAAAACGCCATGACCGTCGACTGGACTTTCGCTGAATATAAAGTTATTCACACCTGTTCGGTCGGCGGTCATGACGCTTGTGTACTTATGAACTGCCGCTGAGTGATTCCGGCACCGGCTGTTCGTATTCTCAAAATACTATTTCCCTTCCATTTCTTTCATTATTGCCGAAGCAGCAAGGATGGCCCTTCGCCAATCAGTATCAAGCGAAAAACGTGTCAGGCAATCACCGTTGGCATAATATCCGAGAGTGAGTTCTGTATCTGTGTCATTGAAAAGAGGATTTGAATAGGATGCATCCATGAACGCCTTGAGTACTTTTACTTGTTGGGCCTGAGGCATGGTTCTGTATTCAAGCACTTTCTTGAGATAAAGATTGACGAAATTATTCATCGCGAACGCCTGCTTGTCAAGGAATGTAGCTGTCGAATCCGGCATCTGTTCGCGCATCTTTATGAGCATATAGTCAAGTGCATCTACCTTAAACCGATTTATCTGTTTGACAAGATCGTTGGTCAATGGATTACTGACATGTTCTGTCGCTTTTTCTCTTATTTCGTTGTAGACATCCTGTGCTGCAACATTAGTGAATGGAAGAATTGCCAACATTGATAAAATAAAAATCTTTTTCATATTTCTCTCATTATTATAATTATATATGACGTATTAGTGTCTTTTTGTGATCTATGCAAGTCGGAAGTTCTTCCTCGTAGTGTGTCACCATAATCATTGTTTTGTTCTTTCTGCGACAAAACGCATTGATGATATCCTTCACCAGTTGCCCGTTTCTCTCGTCGAGACCATGAAGGGGTTCGTCAAGAATGAGCAGCTCCGGATCTTTGACAAAAGCGCGAGCCAAAAGCACGAGCCTCTGCTCACCGCTTGATAATTTCAAAAAGGGCCGATCCGCCAACTCTCTGATACCGAATATGTCCATCCACCACTGACACACATCATAGTCTGTAGCCTTTGGCTTGACGTAGAGTCCCACGGAATCATTCAGTCCGCTGGCTACAATCTGTATAGCCGGCAGGTTCTTCCTGTATGCCCGGTGCATTTCTGGAGACACATATCCGATATGCCGTTTGATATCCCAGATGCTTTCGCCAGAACCGCGTGCATATCCGAATAGAGTGATATCACAGGCATATCCTTGAGGATTGTCTGCACAGATGAGTGAGAGTAGGGTACTTTTTCCCGAACCATTCTGTCCACCTAACGCCCAACGCTCACCATTTGCCACCGTCCAATCGAGTCCATCGAGGATGACACGTCGGCCATATCTTATAGATACTGCTTTCATATCGACCACCACGTCTGCGTTGTAGTCGTTGTCGCGGTATGGCAAATCTGTGATAGCTTTTGCTGCATTGTCACTTAAAACATGTTCAGGAAGTGACATGCGGTCTGTCATAAAGTTAGCTAAAGTCGTTTTGGAACTAACAATCATATCGCTAACCTCCACCACATGGGTTATAAAAGGGGGTATGTCTGAGACCTTTGATAGTATGGTGATTATCTGCAGATACCCTTCCGAAGCTATCGTTGTGAGCAATTCATTCAACTGAATACGCGTCTCTGTGTCGAGACCAATGAACGGATTGTCAATGATAAGTACTCGAGGTTCTGCCAACAAGGTTTTGGCCAACTGAAATTTGCGAAGTTCTCCACTTGACAAAAGGATGACATGCTTGTCCAGTAATGACTCTAACTGAAATATCTGATAGAGATGTCGTTGATGTTCGCGACGTTCCAGACTGTCATTCCCGTATGTATTGTATGCCCGTTCGAGCAGTTCGCCGACACGAGGTGTATTTTCATCAATTTCCTGCTGATTCCATCGTTGCTGAAGATAGTAGGTGCTGTCATAATCGCCATACGAATCTCTAAATGTCACATAGCGAATATTATCCGCCGCCATCTCTTTGGTGCTTGGTCGAAAATCGTATTTCGGATCACACATCAGTAGCGGATGACGTCCGATAATAATATCGACAAGCATCGACTTGCCTCCTCCGTTTGGCCCGACGATGGCAATATGCTCACCGTCGAGAAGTTCAAAGTTAACCGGCCGAGCCATACGCCATTCCGGCATACGGGCAACACCGTTGCTTATGCTTATTATTTTTTGTTGCATATCCTTCCCTGATTTTTGTTGATGAAATCCTTCCATCCCCGATAATGAGCCTGTGACTCTGGCCGACTCATTTGTAGATAGTGGCAGTAGGCTGCCCCCAATGCGTCAGTGGCATCCATAAAGTCCGACATATCACTGTCTGGAATATGCAACATGCGCTGCAACATTCCGGCTACTTGTTCTTTAGAAGCCAGCCCCTGGCCCGTTATAGCCATTTTTATCTTCATCGGAGCATATTCATGTATGGACAATCCGTGGTTGATGGCGGCAGCAATGGCTGTTCCTTGCGCTCGTCCCAACTTGAGCATCGATTGTATGTTTTTTCCGAAGAAAGGTGCTTCTATGGCCATTTCATCGGGGAGAAAGGCATCTATTATACCCGTAACACGCTCAAAAATATGTCCGAGTTTCAGATAGGCATCGCCAAATTTGCGAAGGTCGATGATACCCATTGTTACCAATGATGCCTTGTTGTCCACAACTTTCAGTACACCATAGCCCATAATATTTGTACCAGGGTCTATTCCGAGTATTATTTTCTCCATAGCGCAGACAAAAGTACAACAAAATAACGAGTTAATAGATACTTTTTCTCTGAAAATAGTGTCAAGAACGTATGTACATAATATAAGGTATGCTTGTACTTTGTGATTTACCGTTTTCTATATCATTTAATACGCTATCTACACCAGTTCATATACAATCCTAATAGCCATCATACTCCATTCCCAAGAGCGTTCATCACATTCTCCGCATATTTCTTTCCGATAGGCAGCCGCTTGTCCGTCTTCCACAACGACACCTCCGACCGCGTAAACTCGACAATGCGGTTCTTAGCCACGACGAACGAGCGGTGAATACGTATGAACTCGCCCTGCGGAAGCTGCTCCTCCACGCTATGGAGCGGGATTTTGGAGAAGACGGAAGAGCCGTCGGCGAGATGCGCCTTGACATAATTGCCTATTGATTCGACGTAAAGGATTGTATCCACCGACAACGTGACATTCCTGTATTCGGATTTCAGCACAATCTGGCGCGCGACCGATTCCGAGACATGGAGCAGGTCGTGCATCCGAAAATCAGACAGCACGGCTGTGGAAGCTGGCGGGCCAGCTCGATGCCCGACATACCGTTCAACTCTATGTCAAGCAGCACAATGTCGGGTTTCCACTCCCGTATGCGCTGCATCCCGAGGCGCGGAGAGCTGAATGTCTCCAGCGTCACATCTCCGCGCCGTTCACAATAACGGCTGACGATATCCAGTGCGATAGGCTTGTCATCAATGGCTACACATCTCAACATATACTTTCTGATTTCAGTTCGAGACATACGCGGAACGTCCCGTCCTTGGCGGATGAACCGACCTCCAGCGTGTGATTTTCCGGGTAGAGAAGTGCCAGACGGCGCCTGCAGTTCTCTATTCCCATGCGCTTCGACGCCTCCGTCCTGCGTTCAAAGACCGAGTTCTCGACCTCAAAGCGGAGCGTTCCGCCGGCCTGTGTCATACGGATACGGATGAAGCACGGCTCATTTGAAGAGATGCCATACTTGAAGGCGTTCTCCACGAACGTGATCAGCATCATCGGCGGAACGGCCATTGCCGCGTTCTCCGCCCGATACATAAAACTGACTTCGGCAAAGCTGTTAAGGCGCAGCTTCTGCAGAGCGACATACTGACCGATATATTCCGCCTCTTCCTCAAGGGGAATGAACTCGCGGTTGGCGTTGTTATACATATATTTCGTCAGGTTGATGAAGCGTTCGAGCGCCGCTTCCGTCCGGTCCGAGCGGGTTATGAGCAGTCCGTAGATGGTGTTGAGCATATTGAAAAGGAAGTGAGGATTGATCTGCGCCTTATACAAAGCCAGCTCCGCCTTGTTCCGCTCATATTCCACCTCCTCGCGTGCCATCCGCTGACGGTACGCCTCGTTCAGCATCCCGACGGCAAAACAGAACACCGTGACCACGATGTAGTGGAGCCAGACAGCCTGCCGGTTCTGCCTCATACCCCATTTCACGACAGATATATCCTCCATCTGCTGCCTCAGATGATAGAACGGCGAGGTGATTTCGTATGACGAGAACAGGAACGTGACGGCCAGCGATATCGCCAGCACGGCCAGCGCCAATGTCCTGCGGCGGCCGGCGTTGAACAGGCCGGGGATGATGAAGTATCTGTATGCGAAATAGGTGACATACAGCCACCCGGTGAATGTCGCGAAATAGACTGGCTGCGTTCCCCACCATCTTTCCACCGGAAACGCGAACAGCATCAACGGCAGAAAGACGAAGCAGAAGGTGATGTCGATGTATAGAGTATCGCTCTATTCGCCTGACGACTCGTATGACTCAAACTTCCTGACCAACTATCTGAAGATCAACATCGAGCCGCAGCTCTCGCGCATCGCCGGAGTGGGGGACGTCAACATCTGGGGCGCAAGCTACTCCATGCGCATCTGGCTCGACCCGCAGCGGATGGCCCAATACGGTCTGATGCCGTCTGACATCAGGGCCGTGCTCGACGAACAGAACATCGAATCGCCAACAGGCACGCTCGGAGCAGAGTCGAAGAGCACGTTCCGCTACGTCCTCAAATACCGCGGACGCTACGAAAACGAGGAGGACTATGCAAACATGGTCATCAAGTCGCTTCCTGACGGTAGCGTGCTGCGGCTCGGCGATGTCGCGAAGGTCGAACTCGGAGCCGAGAACTACAACATGCTGAGCCAGACGAACGGCCATCCGGGTGCCAACTGCATGACGGCACAGACCTCCGGCTCAAACGCCAACGAGACCATCGAGGAGATGAACCGCGTTCAGGCTGACCTTGCCGCCTCGCTGCCGAAGGGCATGGTGCTGACCGACATCACGAGCACGAAAGACTTCCTTGACGCCTCCATCTCCAACGTCGTCGAGACGCTCGTCGTCGCCATTCTGCTCGTCGTGCTCGTGGTCTATCTCTTTCTCCACGATTTGCGTGCAACGCTCATCCCCTCGCTGGCCATCATCGTCTCGCTGCTCGGAACATTCGCTTTCCTCTACGCCGTTGGCTTCAGCCTCAATCTGCTGACGCTTTTCGCCCTCGTGCTGGTCATCGGTACGGTGGTCGACGACAGCATCGTCGTTGTCGAAGCCGTCCAGGCACGCTTCGACGAGGGTTGCCGCTCCGCCTATCAGGCTACGGTCGAGGCCATGAGCGGACTGACATCGGCACTGATGACCACGACCATCGTCTTCATGGCCGTTTTCATTCCCGTCAGCTTCATGGGCGGAACGACCGGCACGTTCTATACTCAGTTCGGACTGACGATGGCCGTCGCAGTTGCCATCTCGCTGCTCAACGCGCTGACGCTCAGTCCCGCCCTGTGTGCCCTCATCCTCCGTCCGCGTGTTTGCCAGTCGGACGGCCGCAGACCCGGCTTCTCCGACCGGTTCCACTACGCCTTCAACCGTTTCTTCCGCCATGTGCTTCAGAAATATATGGGTGGTGTCTCGTTCCTCTTCCGCCACAGGGCCGTTGCCTTCGGCAGTCTCGCAGTGGCGTGTGTCGCCCTCGTCGTGCTGCTGAACACGACGAAGACCGGCCTCGTGCCGCAGGAGGACATGGGAACCATCAACGTCAACGTCCAAACCGCCGCCGGAACGAATCTCGACGAGACGGGCCGCATCATGGACGAGATTGAGGCGGCCATCAGGGACATTCCGCAGATAAAAATCTACTCGCGCATAACGGGTAAGGACGCCACGCACAACCAGTCCGCTTCCGCTGGCTCATTCACCATCCGTCTGAAGAACTGGAGTGAACGCACCGAAAAGGGTGACGACGTCAACTCGGTCATGAGAGAAATCTACCGCCGCACGGACGGCATAAAGGCGGCGTCCATCCGCGTCTCCACCCAGCCCATGATTTCCGGCTACGGCATGAGCAACGGTTTTGAACTTTACGTACAGGACAAGAAGGGCGGCAGCGTCGACGACCTGTTGAAATACACCAACACCTTCATCGACGCTGTGAACCGCCGGCCGGAAATCTCACGCGCCTACACCACGTTCGACACGAAATATCCCCAATATATGGTCGAAGTTGACGCCGCTCTGTGCAAGCGCAACGGTGTATCACCGTCCGACGTACTCAGCACGCTGACGGGATATGTCGGCGGCAGCTATTCGAGCAACCTCAACAGATTCACCAAGCTCTATCGCGTCATGGTACAGGCATCACCGGAATATCGTCTCAACACGGAGGCATTGGACAATCTTTTCGTGCGCGGCAGCGACGGAGCGATGTCTCCCATCTCACAGTATCTCACGCTGATACCACGGGTCTACGGCTCAGAAAGCCTGTCCCGCTTCAACCTTTTCTCCGCCATAAGCGTCTCCGGAGTTCCGGCCGACGGCTACAGCTCCGGTCAGGCCATACAGGCCATCCGCGAAGTGGCCGCGTCGACATTGCCCGAAGGCTACGGATATGAGTTCGGCGGCATGTCCCGCGAGGAGGCTTCCACCGGCAGCTCCACCACAACGATGGTGTTCGTCGTCTGTATCGTGTTCATCTATCTCATTCTCTGTGCCCTGTACGAGAGCCTTATGATACCTTTTGCCGTCATTCTCTCAATCCCGTTCGGACTTGCGGGCAGCTTCCTGTTCGCCAAGCTGTGGGGACTGGAGAATAACATCTACATGCAGACGGGTCTCATCATGCTCATCGGACTGCTTGCCAAGACGGCCATCCTCCTCACTGAATATGCCTCCGAGCGCCGCCGTCAGGGCATGTCCATAACCACGGCCGCCCTGTCTGCCGCCAAAGCCCGTCTGCGTCCGATTCTCATGACCTCGATGACAATGGTTTTCGGTATGCTCCCGTTGATGTTTGCACATGGAGTGGGGGCCAATGGAAATATTTCCGTAGGTGTTGGAACGGTCGGCGGTATGCTCTTCGGTACGGCCGGACTGCTGTTTGTCGTTCCCTCGCTCTTCATCGCCTGTCAATACATTCAGGAACGCTTTCGATCAAGTCGGAGGTAATAACAAACGTGAACAACTTTTATATCTGAAGTAAATTTTACCAGTCGTTTGCATTGTATAGTTTTAAATTTCACTACCTTTGCATCCAGATTATGACTCTTTTAGATATTATATTTCTTGCAATCGCCTTGGCTATGGACTGTTTTACCATATCCATAGTCAGCGGTGTAATTATGCGGCGCTGCGAATGGCCGGTAATACTGCGAATGAGCGCGTTTTTCGGCCTTTTTCAGGCCATAATGCCACTCCTCGGGTGGTTAGGTGCAAACTACTTCAGTGTATATATTGAGTCCATAGACCATTGGATTGCCTTTGTACTGCTCGCTTTCATCGGAGGGCGGATGGTCAAAGAAGCCCTCGGACCGGAAGAAGACATTCACTTCTCTCCCACACGGTTCTGCACCCAGCTCTATCTCGCTGTGGCTACCAGCATCGACGCTCTTGCCATCGGAATATCATTTGCCTGTCTCGGATATTCGAGATGCTCGCAATTGGCTGTCCCGCTGACTGTCATAGGCGCCGTATCGTTCCTTTTCGGTGTGGTAGGAAGCGTGCTCGGCGTGCGCTGCGGACGTGCAATATCTCGCCGACTGCGTCCTGAGCTTGTTGGCGGAATTATCTTGATACTCATTGGAGTGAAGGTTCTCGTGAGCCACCTCATGGAGTAATAACCCATTACGATACAGAGAAATACAGCAAAACATTGATTTAAAATACATAACAGATGAAACTATCAGAGAACAGGAGCAGCATGCTCCACGGAATACTGCTCATCACGCTATTTTCATGTGCCGCATTCTATATCGGCGATATGAACATGATGAAGAGCCTGTCACTGAGTCCGATGATTGTCGGCATAATTCTCGGCATGCTTTACGCCAATAGCCTACGCAACAATCTTCCAGAGACATGGGTGCCCGGAATCTTATTCTGTTCCAAGCGCATATTGCGCATCGGTATCATTCTCTATGGGTTCAGGCTAACATTTCAGGACGTCACGGCAGTGGGCTTGTCGGCGGTTTGCATTGATGCCGTAATAGTCACGACGACAATCTGCGGCGGAGTCATTATCGGCCGTATGTTGAAAATGGACCGTGACATCGCCCTACTGACCTCCGTCGGCAGCGGTATTTGCGGAGCGGCGGCGGTTCTCGGCGCAGAATCGGCCATAAGAACAAAACCATACAAGACAGCCGTGGCCGTTGCAACCGTGGTCATCTTCGGTACATTAGCTATGTTCTTCTATCCTGCGCTTTACCGCAGCGGCATCATCGACCTTTCACCGGAAGCAATGGGCATATTCACCGGTTCGACGATACATGAGGTCGCCCATGCCGTAGGTGCTGGCAACGCCATGGGGCCGGTGGTTTCTAACTCTGCCATCATCGTCAAGATGATACGTGTGATGATGCTCGTACCCGTATTGCTGGTTCTCAGCTACAGCGTGGCCCGTGCCGCCGTGAAAGCCGGAATGGGCAAGGAGGCTGACGGAGGCAAAATCTCCATCCCCTGGTTCGCTATTCTCTTCCTTGTCGTTATCGGTTTCAACTCCTTTGACTTGCTTCCGGCAGAACTTGTAGACTTTATCAATACTTTTGATACCTTCCTGCTCACAATGGCCATGACAGCTCTCGGAGCGGAGACGAGCATAGAGAAGTTCAAGAAGGCGGGACTCAAACCGTTTGTCTTGGCCTTCATTCTCTTCCTGTGGCTCATGACAGCCGGTTATTTGATGGCCAAATATTTGGTGCCAATATTCTGATAAATTGTTCAATATTGTTACAGATTGAATATCTGTCTGGAGACCTATAGATTCACGTTAAATTAATAATAGGAATGTTGGATAATATGAAAAATAATCATTATCTTTGCAAATATTATTACTAATCAAGCAAAAAATACATGGTAAACAGATTTATTTTAAACGAAGTTTCATACTTCGGTCCCGGTGCACGCAAGGAATTGCCGGGAGTTGTAGCCCGTTTCGGATACCAAAAAGCTTTGGTCGTAACAGACAAGGGGCTAATGAAATTCGGTGTGGCCAAGATGGTGCTCGACGTGTTGGAAGAGGCAGGAATTGCATACGAGATATTTGACGACGTCAAGCCGAATCCCACTGTGACTAATGTTAAAGACGGTATTAAAGCCTGCAAGAACTCCGGTGCCGACTTTATTGTGGCTATCGGTGGCGGTTCTGCTATGGACACAGCAAAGGGTATAGGTATCGTCTGCAACAACCCCGAGTTTTCAGACATCGTTTCGTTGGAGGGTGTGGCAGATACAAAGAAGAAGAGTCTACCCATTATAGCTCTGCCGACAACGGCAGGAACGGCAGCCGAGACAACTATCAACTATGTCATTATTGACGAACAGAACCAGAAGAAGATGGTCTGTGTTGATCCCAACGACATTCCTGCTGTTGCTATTGTTGATGCCGAACTGATGTACTCTTTGCCAAAGGGCCTGACTGCATCTACAGGTATGGATGCCATGACCCACGCCATTGAGGGTTATATAACCAAGGCTGCATGGGAAATGAGTGATATGTTTGAAATAAAGGCTATCGAGATGATTCACAAATATCTGCCCATCGCCGTAAATGATCCGACCAACCCAGAGGGACGCAATGGCATGGCTGTGGCCCAGTATATAGCAGGAATGGCTTTCTCAAATGTTGGTCTTGGTGTCGATCATGGCATGGCTCATCCGATGAGCGCTCTTCACGACATACCGCATGGTGTGGCATGTGCAATCCTTTTGCCGACAGTGATGCGGTTTAATGCCCCTGCTGCAAAAGAGAAGTATGTCGAGATAGCCAAGGCTTGTGGCGTCTATAAGGATGGCATGACTACAGACGAGGCAGTGGATGCTGCATGCAACGAAATAGCTAACCTCTCTCGTATCGTCGGTATCCCAGAGCATCTCAGTGAATTGGGCATCCACGAGGAAGATATTCCCGCCCTCGCCGAGCAAGCCATCAATGATGTCTGCACTCCGGGAAATCCACGCGAAGTGACTAAGAATGATATTATAAATATATACAAGTCTATCCTTTAATTAAAGAATCGTATTCCTAAAATCAAGGATAGATTATATTAAAAGCCGAAATGGATGAATTCTGGGCTTTACGTTGTTCCTCTTATGGTTTGATGTAAAGCGGTCGAAACAGTCCTTTTCGGCTTTTATTATTCTGAGAATTTATTCTCCACCTTTGTTTACTCCATATCCGAACAGAGCAAAATCGCCTTTGAGGGGATCGTCAGGGAAAACCTCGGCCATGCGGGCTGTCAGTTTTCGGGCGGCGTCCATTGAGCCGGAGCGGCTGTTGAGCAAGCCGAGACGGCAGGCTTGTTGAACTACGTGTGTGTCCATTGGCATAATTAGAGTGCGCTTGTCAATGATGTCGTTCCATAGCCCGAGGTCAACAGGTGAATTGTCGCGCACCATCCATCGTAAGAACATACATACGCGTTTACATGCAGACTGCGTGTTTTTAGGGATGATGACTTCGATGCCTTTGGTTGCAAAAAAGTTACAGATGGCGGCTACAGCCGAATAACCGTCAGTGGCACTATTGCGAACAAAGTCTCCGATGCTGCCGTATTCGTTGAGCATATCACTGAGAGCATGGAGAAATGTATTCATCGTACGACACGTGTAAAGACGGTAGTAGCATTGCTCGTCGGCGGGAATGTCTGTGTCAAATCGCCTTTCAGCCACCCAATCAAAAACTTTACCGTTGGAACAGTCCAGGATATACTGTATTTTTGGGAAAAATTGTTTCCTACTGCCATAGCTCAGACAGGACGCAATGAAAGCCATTGTCTCTTGATTGAGACGTCCTTCTACCATGTGCATAAATCGACTCGGATCTGCTTGAAGAAAGCCGGGAGTTTCGTAGCGTAGAGCATATTCTTTCAGTAAAATATCGTTATCGTCCATCACTCTTGCTTTTAATTTTAAAAAGACGCAAAGCCACAAGATTCTCTTGCGTCTTTGCGTCTTAACTCTATTATGACGAGAATATGTTATTCTGTAGCCGGTAACGTTCGCAGGCTATCGTGACATATTCCCATGTCGATGTCTTTGAATTAGAGAATACTCTTCACTGCCTCCAACATACCCTTCTCTTGGATGAGATCAAGGTACTGCTTTACGAGAGCGTTGAGACCGGTCACGTTGTTGAGGTCTTCGCTCCAAATTGACGTAGCACCAAGAACACCGTCGGCAACCTTCTGTGTGTCACCCGTAGCCCAAAGGTTCTTCAGCAGATCCATAATGTCCTGTGCGTCGTTCGGAACAATTTCCGTTCCGTCTTCGCGCACGCCACCCTTATAGTATGTGATGATGGCGGCGAGACCGAATACAAGTCCCTTGGGCAGCTCGCCCTTACGCTCCAGATATGTCTTTACTCCTGGCAGGTCGCGTGCGCAGAACTTCGGGAAGGAGTTGAGCATGATGCTCGTCACCTGATGGTCTACGAACGGGTTGTCGAAACGCTCCAGCACGTCAGCGGCAAACTTCTCCAACTCCTCCATCGGGAGGTCGAGAGTCTGCATGAGCTCTTCAAACTGAACCTTATGGATGTACTTGCCGATAACCTCGTGGTTGCAAGCGTCGCGCACGATGTTCACGCCGCTGAGGAATGCTACCGGTGAGAGAACTGTATGCGGGCCGTTGAGCAACGTCACCTTGCGCTTGTGATAAGGCTCCTCTGACGGAACGAACAGGACGTTCAGACCGGCCTTGTCTGCGGGGAACTCCTTAGCTATTTCTTTTGGAGCCTCGATGACCCAGAGGTGGAATGTCTCAGCCTGTACGACAAGGTTGTCGCGATAGCTGACCTTCTCCTGAATCTCGGCAATCTCCTTGCGGGGGAAGCCCGGAACGATACGGTCAACGAGCGTAGCATAGACGCCACAACTGTTGTCAAACCACTCCTTAAACTCCTTCGGCAGTTTCCACAGTTCGATATACTTGTTGATGCAATCTTTCAGCACATGACCATTGAGGAAGATGAGCTCGCAGGGGAATATGATGAGTCCCTTGGTGGGGTCACCGTTGAAAGTCTGCCAGCGGCGATAGAGCAACTGAACGAGTTTGCCCGGATAAGAAGAGGCGGGGGCGTCTTCGAGCTTGCAACTCGGGTCAAATGCGATACCGGCTTCAGTCGTATTGGAAATTACGAAACGGATTTCAGGCTGGTCGGCCAGAGCCATGAAAGCCTGATTCTGTGTATATGGGTTCAGTGCGCGGCTGATGACGTCGATACGCTGGAGAGTGTTGACGGGCTGGCCGTTCTCGCGTCCCTGAAGGTTGACATGATAGAGGCAGTCCTGTCCGTTGAGCCATTCAACCATACCACGGTCAATAGGCTGTACGACAACCACAGAACCGTTGAAATCTGTCTTCTGGTCCATGTTCCAGATAATCCAATCTACGAACGCACGGAGGAAGTTTCCTTCTCCGAACTGAATGACTTTCTCAGGCATTACGCTCTTAGGCGCAAAATGTTTGTTTAATGGTTTCATAATAATAAATTATAATGTCTTAATTCTTAGATTTTATTCTGATTTGTTGTTTTGTCGTAATTATACCGCAAAGATAATGTTTTTTTTCAAAAATGACAAATAAGCGGCAAATAAAAAAATAAAGAACTTACGCAAAGGTTTACGGATGTGCATATATTATATAAGGTGGAAAACCAGATGTAAATATTGTATGCATAGCCTTGGCAGGAGCAAAGACGTGAGTATGGTTCATCCTCTTGACACTCTGATTTACGCAAATACAACCGCCGTTTTTGTAAACATTGTTGCAAAAAAAATCCATGACAAATGAAAATCGTAGTTTTACGCGTTCTAAAGACGTTCAAACCGTTTTAAATTTTGACAAAAACACGGCGGTTTTGCCGTAAGGGCCTCCCGGGGTCGCAACGGCAGCCCCCTTGCACTCCAACAAGGCCGCCGTTGCAACGCAACGACAACTCCGTTGCAGACCAACGGGGGCCTTACGGCAGAGAAAAAATGACATTTTGAGGCGGAAAAAGCAGCTTTTTTGTGCTAAAAAACTGCACACATCGTGATTTTGCGGTGCAACTATCTTGTTTACAATTAATTACACTTGCACGCGCTATTCTGAAGAATTTGCGACCGTTGGCAAATTATTTTGGAAAGTGGGGCAAAATGGAGGCCTTTAAAGGCCTTTTTTAACACTTTTTGTTAAGTATTTTGTGAAAAATCGAGAAAAGAAAAATCCCGCAGAAGTAAAGCAGGAAGTGTGAATCATGACAATATCAGTAATTAATATCTTAGGGATTAATAGGCCTGGATGAAACCAAGACATCAGGATATTTAGCAAATAAGTGTTTGAACATATTGGAAATAAAAACTTCTTCTGCAGCAAAGAAAAACGTTTGCTTATAAAGGATTATCAATAGGATTTGAGTACCTTTGCATACAAATAGCAGAAACTCTTTTCCGTAACATAAGAGAAGCATTATGCACATCAGCATTTTACGAAAAGGGATTAAAATATGTTGATATGACTCATTGTGCATCTGCGCACTATCTGTCGGCAAAGATACATACATTAATATATAATATAAAGATATGTTGAAGGAATATCAGATACGGGTGATGCCGCAGGTGGCCGCCTCCGAAGACAATATAAGAGACTATGTAGCGCGTGAAAACGGTTTCGACGCGCGCACGGTGAAGGCCGTGAGGGTGCTCAAACGCAGCATCGACGCCCGTCAGCGGACAATCTTTGTCAACTTGAAGGTGCGTGTCTATATCAACGAACAGCCGACGGACGACGCTTTCGTGCGTACAGAATATGGCGACGTCAGCAACAGCCGTCGGGTGATTGTCGTCGGCGAAGGTCCCGGAGGCCTCTTTGCCGCCCTGCGGTTGATAGAGTTGGGACTGCGGCCGGTGGTGATTGAGCGCGGAAAGGATGTCCATGAGCGCAAAAAAGACCTGTCACGGATAACGAAGACGCAGCAGGTCGACCCCGAGAGCAACTACTGTTTCGGTGAGGGTGGGGCAGGAGCCTACTCTGACGGAAAGCTCTATACACGCAGCAAGAAGCGCGGAAACACGGAGAAAATTCTCAATGTCTTCTGTCAGCACGGCGCGTCGACGGCCATATTGGCCGACGCCCATCCCCATATCGGCACCGACAGGCTGCCGCGGGTGATAGAGAACATGAGGAACACGATATTGAAATCGGGTGGTGAAGTCCATCATGAGACCCTTATGAAGCGTCTCATCGTTAGCGATGATGAGGTTGGCGGGGTCGAGGCAATCCATCTTCCGACGGGCGAGCAGCTCACGTTCCGCGGTCCGGTCATTCTCGCCACAGGTCACTCAGCCAGAGACGTTTACCGCTATCTCAATGAAGAAAAGGTTGAGATTGAACCCAAGGGCATTGCCGTCGGTGTCCGGCTGGAACATCCGGCTGAACTGATTGACCGCATCCAGTATCACAACAAGCAGGGCCGCGGGCAGTATCTTCCTGCTGCGGAATATTCGTTCGTTACCCAGGCCGACGGCCGTGGCGTCTATTCGTTCTGCATGTGTCCCGGCGGTTTTGTCATACCGGCGGCCACAGACCACCGTCAGATTGTCGTCAACGGAATGAGCCCGAGCTCGCGTGGCGGACGCTGGTCAAACAGCGGCATGGTCGTCGAGACGCGGCCGGAAGATGTCGAGGGCGACAGTCCGCTGCGAATGATGCTCTGGCAGGAGCAGATGGAGCGAGACTGCTGGCAGCAGGGCAACATGAAACAGACGGCACCGGCGCAGCGCATGGCCGATTTCGTGAACAACAGGCTGAGCTACGACCTTCCGAAGAGTTCCTACGCGCCCGGACTCATCTCGTCGCCGCTTCACTTCTGGTTGCCCAAGACGGTCAGCTCGCGCCTTCAGCAAGGCTTCCGGACGTTCGGTCGGATGAGCCACGGCTTCCTGACAAACGAGGCCGTAATGATTGCCGTCGAGACCCGTACGTCGGCTCCGGTACGTATTCTCCGCTCTCCGGAGACGCTGATGCACATCCGTCTGCGCGGATTGTTCCCCTGCGGCGAGGGTGCCGGATATGCCGGAGGTATCGTCTCAGCCGGGGTCGACGGCGAACGCTGTGCGGAAATGTGTGCAGAATATATAAATAGTCTATGAGAATCGGTTTTCCTATATTGTGTTATGCGTAACCCGTATTATAAATAATGTGCTAAAACTTGCGTATCTGATGAATTTGTTGTACTTTTGCACGGCATTTTTATACGTATAATAAAAACTCATTATAATGAATATTTCCTATAAATGGTTAAAGGAATATGTTGACTTTGAGCTCACTCCCCAGGAGGTCTGTGACGCTCTTACGTCAACAGGACTTGAAGTTGATGCGCTCGAAGAGGTGCAGAGCATCCGGGGCGGACTGAAAGGACTCTATGTGGGCAAGGTGCTCACTTGCGACATCCACCCCAATTCGGACCATCTTCATGTGACGACGGTTGACCTCGGTCACGAGACTCCGTCGCAGATTGTCTGCGGTGCGCCGAACGTGGCTGCGGGCCAGAAGGTCATCGTGGCTGACCTCGGATGTGTGCTCTATGACGGTGACAAAGAGTTTGTCATCAAGAAGTCGAAGCTGCGCGGCGTGGAGAGCTGCGGAATGATTTGTGCCGAAGACGAAATCGGTGTCGGTACGAGCCATGACGGCATAATCGTTCTGCCGGAGGATGCTCCCGTAGGACAGCCCGCAGCCGAATACTATAATCTGGAGAGCGACTGGCTTATAGAGGTAGACATCACGGCCAACCGCGCTGACGCACTGTCACACTGGGGCGTAGCCCGTGACCTCTATGCGTGGTTGAAGCAGAACGGATATGAGACGTCGTTGCATCGTCCCGACTGCAGCGCCTTTGCCGTTGACAACACGGACCTGCCTATCGAGGTGACGATAGAGAACACGGAGGCATGCCGCCGATATGCTTGCCTGAGCATCACGGGATGTGAGGTGAAGGAGAGTCCGAAGTGGTTGCAGGACAAGCTGTCCGTGATAGGTCTGCGTCCGATTAACAATATCGTCGACATCACCAATTATATAATGATGGCTTACGGTCAGCCGATGCACTGCTTCGACGCCGACATGGTCACCGGCCGTCATATAGTCGTGCGCACCCAGCCCGAGGGCACGAAGTTTGTGACACTCGACGGCGTGGAGCACACGTTGGGCGAGCACGACCTGAGCATCTGTAACGCTGAAGAACCGATGTGTATCGCCGGCATATTCGGCGGTAAGGGCAGCGGAACGTATGAGACGACGTGCAACGTGGTCTTGGAGAGCGCCTATTTCCATCCGACATGGATCCGCAAGAGCGCACGCCGCCACGGTCTCAGCACTGATGCGTCGTTCCGTTTCGAGCGCGGCATCGACCCCAATGGCGTGATATATGCCCTGAAACAGGCTGCCATACTCTGCAAGGAACTGGCCGGCGGCAAGGTGTCGATGGAGATTCGTGACGTCTATCCGACGCCGATGGAGAACCCGAAGGTCACTCTCGGCTTTGACTATGTGAAGACGCTGATTGGCAAGGAGATTGCCAATGAGACGATAAAGAGCATCTGCGAGAGCCTCGAAATGAAGGTGCTCGGCGAGACGGCCGAAGCGCTGGAGATCGAGGTGCCGGCATACAGGGTTGACGTGCAGCGTCCGTGCGACGTCGTTGAGGACATTCTCCGTATCTACGGATATAACAATGTGGAAATACCGACTCAGTTGAAAAGCTGTCTTGTGGTTAAGGGCGACGAGGATATGAAGCACCGTCAGGCCGATACCGTGAGCGAGCAGCTTGTTGGTAGCGGCTTCAACGAGATATTGAACAACTCGTTGACCAAGGCAGCCTACTACGAAGGCCACAACATGTTCAAGCCCGAAAACTGTGTGAAGATTATGAATCCGCTCAGTACGGACCTTAATGTAATGCGCCAGACGCTGCTGTTCGGCGGTCTGGAGAGCATTGAGCACAACATCAAGCGCAAGAATGCCAACCTCCGCTTCTTCGAGTTCGGAAACGTCTATACATTTGACCCAGAGAGGAAGAACGCCGACAATCCCATTGCAGCATATCGCGAGGACAATCACCTGGCGCTCTGGCTCACCGGCAAGCGCGTGGAAGGCTCATGGGCACATCCCGACGAAGACAGCACATTCTATGAGCTTGAGGCATACGTCGAGAACATTCTGCGCCGCATCGGTGTGCAGCCGGGAATGACGGTACGCAAGAAGAGCGACAACGACATCTTCTCTACCGGCATGACGATAGAGAACCGCGGCGGAAAGAAGCTCGTGGAGATGGGTGTGCTGAGCAAGAAGCTGCTGAAGGCCGCCGACATCGCCGCTCCCGTATATTATGCGGAGCTGAACTGGACGTCGCTGATGAAGGTCGTGCGCAAGAACAAGGTGCTCTACACGGAGATAAGCAAGTATCCGGCCGTAAGCCGCGACCTGGCGCTGTTGCTTGACAACGGCGTGGAGTTTGCCGCCATCGAAGAGATTGCACGTCAGACGGAGAAGAAGCTCTTGAAGAAAGTCGAACTCTTTGACGTTTACGAGGGCAAAAATCTGCCGGCGGGCAAGAAGAGCTATGCCGTCAATTTCATTCTGCAGGATGAGACGAAGACGCTCAACGACAAGCAGATTGACGCCATAATGAACAAGCTTATAACGAATTTAAAGAATAAACTGGGAGCAGAGCTCCGCTAAAAACAATTATTCCAATGGGAAGAGCATTTGAATATCGTAAAGCTGCAAAGCTGAAGAGATGGGGACACATGGCCCGCACATTCACAAAGATTGGTAAGCAGATTGCTATTGCGGTGAAGGCCGGAGGTCCGGAGCCGGAGAACAATCCGACCCTGCGCGCTATCATAGCGAACGCCAAACGCGAGAACATGCCGAAGGATAACATCGAGCGTGCCATCAAGAACGCTATGGGCAAGGACCAGAGCGACTACAAGGAGGTTACATACGAGGGATACGGCCCTCACGGTGTAGCTGTGTTTGTCGAGACGCTGACAGACAACACCACACGTACCGTGGGTGACGTGCGCTCGGTGTTCAACAAGTTCAACGGCAACCTCGGTACACAGGGAAGCCTTTCGTTCCTTTTCGACCACAAGAGCGTGTTCACATTCAAAAAGAAGGACGGTCTGGATATGGACGAGATGATTCTCGACTTGATTGACTACGGTGTTGAGGATGAGTTTGACGAGGACGAGGAGTCTGGCGAAATCACCATCTATGGTGACCCGAAGAGCTTCGGCGAAATCCAGAAGCATCTTGAGAGCGAAGGCTTTGAGGTGACTGGAGCCGAGTTCACACGTATTCCCAACGACCAGAAGGAGGTGACGGCCGAGGAGCGCGAGACAATCGAGAAGATGGTTGAGAAGCTCGAAGATTTCGACGACGTGCAGACTGTCTACACAAACATGAAACCGGAAGAATAGAAAGAATTAAATCAATAGCATTATCAATTGATACCAAAAGAAAATTCCACCCGACAAAGACTTCTTTGTCGGGTGGAATTTTCTTTTTTCCGAAGATTAATACTTCATTAATTTACAAATAAAAACTTTATTTATAGTCCTTTTCTGTGAATGTTCTTTCAAACAAGATGCGTCCCGTCTGGCTTTCGGAATGATATGTATAGGCAAAGTTGTAGCCGGCATCCTTATATGCCTTTATCGCTGTGGAGTTTCTAATCTGTTCGAGCAGCACTTTGGCCGGATCTATCTGTGCCACAATTTCCGGATTGTCGGCATTTCCACTTAATGTATAATAATAGTGCATCGTGTGTGTCGAACGCTCAAAGACAAGGCTGTCGATCGTCGTGTTATCTGCGATTTTGGCCGGACAGTTCTTTTTGTTGTAGTTCTCCACTTCTTGAGCACATCTGTCTTCCAAAGATTGCTGGCACGCAGAAAGCATGACGGCCGCGATGAGTGTACATACAATATTTTTCATAAATGATTTATTATGTCGAGTTAGAAAAAACAACTTTATTATTCTTTTATCTCAAGAATTTCCGGATGATCCGTCTTGAAGGATTTTGGTAGCTTTTTGACCACCTCACTATAACTATGGCGTATGAGGGCCGTAATGAAACTATCGGAGAGGCTTCCCCGCAGTCTTAACTGGTTCCAGTATTTCTTGTTCCAATGCCAGGCAGGGGCAATCTCTGCGTAATGTTCGCGCAGTTCGGTAGCATAGTCAGGGTCGCATTTCAATGCTGTATAATCCTCGCCGTCCAGACCTATGCAGACAAAAATCTTACCTCCAACTCTCAGCAACAGATTGTCCTCACCGAAAGCCATATCTTCCGTCGTGCATGGTAGTGACAGGCAGTATTCTCTGATTTCCTCTATGTTCATGTCCTCACTTTTGTTTCTTTCGCAGTTGCCAATATTCGCTCCCGGGCCATTCGGTGCGTGGTACCACGATGGATATTCTATTTTTTTGCGTATTGCAAAGGTACAATAAAAAAACGGGAGTTTGCAAGTTGATTGGATAAAAAGGGAGTTACGAAAATAAATACATAAAAATATGTGACAAAATCTTGTTCGGGATTTTGCTTAAAATTCGCTATTTTGAAGCCTTTTTCGAGTGTTTTCCGACCAATAAATGAGCAAATATATGCCAGAAAATATGTCCCCGTTGAGTCATAAGGGCCTCCCGGCTCTTCAAAAGCGCAAAAGTTCAAGAGTTTTTGGCAATGAAAAATGTGCAAAAATGCGGTCGTTTTTGAGCAATAAGGGCCTTACGGTGTTGCAACGGGGCTGCCGTCATGTTGCAACGGGGCGCTCGTTGCAATGCAATAAGGGCCCCGTTGCAGAGCCGGGAGGGCCTCACGAGCACCCTCTCCACGCCCTGTTCAAAGATGACGGCCGCCGATGCTCATATAAGTAACTAAATATCAGACGATTGCGAAAACGGAGATTTTTTCGTCAAAAAACAATCTTGATTTTTACCTTCGCAGGAATTGAAAATTTGACGGCATGGCGGAAAAATTTCAGAAAGTGCCCCTAAAAAACGGCTTCAAATTCAGAATTTTCAGGACAATGCTGCTCCTGATAGCATGCCGTGGGCGATGTCATATCTCATGTGTAATCACTCCGACACGTCAAATTGCTGATAAGCGATATTGTTTTCGTGTCACACCTGATGGATTCTTGCATCGGAATATTCACCTCTAATATGTCGGAAAAGCAGCAAATCTCTCTTTTTATTTTGTTATTCGTCTATTTTGGCGTAAATTTGCAGACAAAACGAGATTACATTATGGACATACGTAATGCAGAATTTGTAATAAGTTCACCGATGGTGTCAATGTGCCCCAAAGACACCAAGCCGGAATATGCTTTCATCGGGCGTTCCAACGTAGGCAAGTCGAGTCTGATAAATATGTTGTGCAACAACAAAAAACTGGCCAAGACGTCAGCGACACCGGGAAAGACACTGCTTATCAACCATTTCATCATAAACAAGGAATGGTATCTTGTGGATCTGCCCGGATATGGTTTTGCCAAACGCTCCAAAAAGGAGATTGCCAAATTGGAGCAAATGATAAACGGCTATATACTCCAACGGGAACAGTTAGTAAACGTCTTCGTGCTTGTGGACATACGTCTGGAAGCTCAGAAGATAGACCTCGAATTCATCAATTGGCTCGGTAGCAGCAGTGTGCCGTTTGCCATTGTCTTCACCAAGGCCGACAAACTGAATACTTCAAAGATACAATCGAATGTCGCTGCCTATAAGCAAGCACTTCAGACTACATGGGAAGAGTTGCCGCCGATGTTCATCACGTCATCAGATAAGAAAATCGGACGGGACGAGCTGCTCGACTATATAGGCGGTATAAACAAGGATTTGGGCGTGGAAAGTAAGGCCAAACGTTGATTCCGATTTCAAAACGACAGAACGTGGCAAAAGAAATACCATATTTGGACGTACAGAACCTGAGCAAAAGATTTGGTGCTCTGGTACTCTTTGAAAATATCAGCTTCAGCATCGCCGAGGGGCAGAAAGTCGGTCTGATAGCAAAAAATGGCACGGGAAAATCCACTTTGCTTTCCGTCATATCGGGCAAAGAGGGACACGACTCGGGCAGCATCATCTTCAAGCGCGACCTGAAGGTCGGTTATCTCGAACAATCACCCAAGTTTGATCCGGACGAGACAGTGCTTGACGCATGTTTCAACCACAATGGTGAAGACGAGAAAGTGCTCAAGGCCAAACAGGTGCTCACGCAGTTGAAGATACGTAACCTATCGCAGCCTATGGGGCAGCTCAGCGGCGGCCAACAGAAACGTGTGGCTTTAGCCAACGTTCTGCTGACAGATCCGGACCTGCTGATACTCGACGAACCGACCAACCACCTCGACCTCGAGATGATAGAGTGGTTGGAGGGCTATCTGTCGCGTGGCAACAAGACCCTGCTGATGGTCACTCACGACCGATTTTTCCTCGATCGCGTGTGCAGTGTCATCCTCGAACTTGATGACAACCGTATATATACCTACCGCGGCAATTACAGCTACTACCTCGAGAAGCGTCAGGAGCGGCTTGACGCACGTCGGGCAGAAATAGCCCGGGCCAATAATCTCTATCGTACGGAGCTTGACTGGATGAGACGCATGCCGCAGGCACGTGGTCACAAAGCGCGCTATCGGGAAGAAGCATTCTATGAATTAGAAAAAGTTGCCAAGCAACGGATGGAGGAAAGACAAATCCGTCTGAAGTCAACCAACGTCTATATTGGCAGCAAGATATTTGAATGTCAGTATATATCCAAGGCTTGGTCGCCGGAGTGCGTCATAATGAAGGACTTCTATTACAACTTCTCGCGTTACGAGAAGATGGGCATTGTCGGCAACAACGGCACAGGCAAATCGACATTCATCAAAATGTTGCTCGGTCAAGAACAGCCGGATGCGGGCCGTATCGTTATCGGCGACACCGTCCGGTTCGGTTATTTCTCTCAAGAAGGATTGAAGTTTGACGAAAATCAGAAAGTCATAGATGTCATAACCGACATTGCCGACTATATCGACATGGGAAGCGGACGCCACATGACGGCCTCACAGTTTCTCCAGTACTTCCTGTTTACTCCCGAACAGCAGCATAATTATGTCTACAAACTGAGTGGGGGAGAACGGCGCAAACTCTATCTTTGCACGGTTCTGATGCGCAATCCCAATTTTCTTGTACTCGACGAACCGACCAACGACCTCGATATCGTAACCCTCCAGATACTTGAAGAATATCTGGCCGACTTCTCCGGATGTGTCATTATTGTCAGCCACGACCGCTATTTCATGGACAAAGTCGTCGACCACCTGCTGGTCTTCAAAGGCAATGGAGAGATAAAAGATTTTCCCGGGAACTATACACAATACCGGATGTGGTCTTCATTGGAATCAGAGAAGACGGCAAAGAAGCCGGTCGTGGAAAAGAGTGAGAGGCCAACAGGGCGGCGGGACGGAGTGGTTGATACGCGCAGGAAGATGTCATACAAGGAAAAAATGGAGTTCGCACGTTTGGAAACAGAGATTGCTGCCTTGGAAGAAGAACAGCAGCACATCGAAGAAGAGTTGTGCAGCGGTACTCTCAATGTGGACGAACTGACCGAAAAGAGCAAACGTTTGCCGCTCCTGAAAGATGAACTCGACGAGAAGAGCATGAGATGGCTCGAATTGAGTGAAATCGGGAACTGAGCAAAAGGACTGATATGGAACAACAATATCCTTCAAAACTATTGGAAAGAGCCGTCGGCGAATTTGCCAAATTGCCCGGCGTAGGCCGCAAGACAGCCCTACGTCTGGTACTTCATCTGCTCCGACAGGATGCCGATGAAGTGGGAAAATTTACCGAAGCCATCGACAGAATGAAGCATGAGATAAAGCATTGTGCCATTTGTCACAACATCAGCGACACGGACATATGTCCGATATGTGCCGATGGACGACGTGATACGTCCACAATCTGTGTCGTGGAAAACATTCAGGACGTGATGGCGGTGGAAAACACGCAACAGTTTCGTGGTCTCTATCATGTTCTTGGCGGCATCATTTCGCCGATGGACGGCATTGGACCGGGAGACATTGAGATTGACTCTCTTGTCGAACGGGTGGGACGTGGTGACATAAAGGAGGTCATCCTGGCTCTCAGTTCCACGATGGAGGGCGACACGACCAACTTCTACATATCCCGTAAGCTCACTTCGTTTGAGGTGAAACTGAGCGTAATCGCTCGCGGAATATCCGTAGGTGACGAACTTGAATATACCGACGAGGTCACACTGGGGCGGTCGATACTGAACCGTGTACCGTTTGAAAAGAATAACTGATGAAAAAAACACGTAAACATTTGACCTCCATATTTTGGAGCATACCGGTTGCTGGGGCTGTCTTGGCCTTACTGTTTGAGAGTGATTCGATTGTACCGGGCACGATGGCAGGTTCGGTTGATGCCGAATACATATCTCAGTCGATTATGGTATTGGTCACATTGGCCGCCATTCCGGGAGCATTGCGATTGTTCAAGACCCCGAAGGTAATGGCAGACCTCAAGACATGTAAAGAATTGGCCCTGCAGAAATGGGGCACGACAAGACTCTGTATGATTGGAGTACCATTCGTATTGAACGTTCTCATGTATTATTTGTTCATGAGAGCGTCATTTGGTTATCTTGCCATCATTCTATTGATATGTCTGATTTTTGTCTACCCGACAAAGGACCGATGTGCTGCTGAGTTACAAAATGATACAGACAAAGAATGAAACTCACTGTCATCATAGTCAACTATAACGTCAAATATTATGTCGAACAGTGTCTCAACAGTTTGACAAAGGCTCTCGCCGGCATAGAAAACGAAATTTTTGTCGTCGACAACCATTCCCAAGACGATTCAGTGGCGTACCTGAGCCAACGTTATGCCCATATCCACATCATCGACTGCAATCACAATCTCGGTTTCGCACGGGCCAACAACATCGCTATCAATCAGTCGACAGGCGAATATGTCCTGCTACTCAACCCTGACACATTTGTGGCCGAAGACACTATCCGCAGTGTCCTTGACTTCATGGACAGCCATCCCCAAGTCGGTGGAGTAGGGGTGAAGATGCACAACCCAGACGGAACTCTCGCAATGGAGTCACGGCGTGGTCTGCCCACACCGATGACATCATTCTACAAGATGTGCGGTCTCTGTGCGCGTTTCCCGAGAAGTCGCCGTTTCGGACATTATTATATGAGTTATCTCGGATGGGACTCGCCTGAACGCATAGAGATTGTCAGCGGGGCGTTCTGTTGTTTGCGGCGCACGGCGGTGGAAAAAGCGGGAAGTCTTGACGAAGACTTCTTCATGTACGGAGAGGACATTGACCTTTCCTACCGACTACTGAAAAGCGGTTATGAAAATTGGTATCTGCCTTATCCGATACTCCACTACAAGGGCGAGAGCACTCACAAGACTTCGTTCCGCTATGTCCACGTCTTTTATCAGGCGATGCTCATATTCTTCCGAAAGCACTACGGCCACTTAGGAGTATGGATAACGTTGCCCATCAAGGCGGCAATATACGCCAAAGCCATGATGGCTTTGCTGCGCATGATACCCCACAACATACGCAAGTCATTGGGATTTGTAGACAAGAGTAACGTTGTCGGCCACTATATATTCGTCGGAAGCAGCACGATGACAGCCCACTGCCAAACCATTGCACGTCGAGTTGGACTTTCGGCAGAATTTCATTGTGTCGACGATGGAAATCCGGAAAGCGCTCGAAAAGCTATTGCCGATGCCGTATCAGGCTCATCGCTTACTTATGTGGTCTACGATACGGACTTATTCGGATACGGCATGCTGTTGGAGATGATGGCTGCCGAGCCCCACCCGAGGGTTCTTCTTGGAACATACAGTGGCAAGACAAAAATCATAATAACACCAGACGATATAATAAAGTGACAAAAATACAGACGATATGCCTGAGATAACTCTTCGTGCCATCGAGCCGGAAGACCTTGAATTGCTTTACAGAATAGAGAATGACATGCTCCTGTGGAACATCGGGACGACCAATGTCCCTTACTCGCGTTACGTTCTCCATGACTATGTCGCCCATTCATCCGGTGATATTTATACCGACAGACAGGTCAGACTCATGATCGAGAATGAGGCGAGAGAGGTCGTGGGTATTGTGGATATAATCAATTTTGATCCGCAGCACTTGCGTGCCGAAGTCGGCATTGTAATCGAAAACCGTCACAGGAGGCAAGGCTATGCCCAAAGGGCCCTCGAACATATTGCAGAATATTCGCTCAATGTCCTCCATCTCCATCAGCTCTACGCTCTGGTCGATCTGAACAACTCCGCTTCACTAAATCTCTTTTCCAAAGCCGGATATACCGTTGTTGCCCGGATCGGAGACTGGCTTTATGACGGGAAGCAGTTTCATGATGCCGCCATGATGCAAATCCTATTGTGACAAACCGGCACACGTATGAATCCGTCGTATCTTTCGGACCGTACGTGTGCCGGTTTGTTATTGATTGCTCTGGATGTCATCAACTGCGTTGCATCTCGCGCAAAAGCTCTTTCTGTCGCTCGCTCAGACCAGTGGGCAGCTTCACATTGTATGTGATAATCAAGTCACCATACGTTCCGTCCCCTCTGTCATACCCCTTTCCACGTAGTCTGACTTTCGTACCGTTTTGAGTCTCCGGCTTCACCTTGAGCTTGATGCGGCTGCCGTTGCTGAGTTGGATGACCACCTCACCGCCAAGCATCGCCGTATAGAGGTCGATGCCGACATTGGCGTTCATCTCTCCGCTGTTGCTCCGCATGCTGTCAGTAGCGGCGCGCTGATGTCTTGCACGTCCTCCGCCCCCGAACATCTGTTCAAAAAACGAGCTGAAACCATTGCCACCCATATTGAATGACGAAAAATCAAAGCCGTCAAACGGAGAACCGCCCCCTGTTTGACCGTAGTTGCCGGCGGAATTGAACATGTCTGCGTTGCGCCATTGCTCACCATACCGGTCATATTTGCTTCGTTTCTCCGGGTCACCGATGACATCGTAAGCCTCCTGCAAAGCCTGAAACTTAGCCTTTGCCTTCGGATCTTCCGGATGAAGGTCCGGATGAAACTGTTTCGTCCGCTTCAGATACGCCTTCTTTACGTCCTTCTGCGGGATGTCCTTGGGGACACCGAGGATTTTGTAGTAATCGATAAATGCCATAAATGAATCTCCTTTCCTTATTGTTTTATTTGTGTTTCAGTATTCGTCCTGCCCGCCAGATTGTCACATGCCTTTTCCTATTCGGTTTTGTGGCAGTGCCACATATTCGCCAGACATGAAGTTTGATGCTGGCAGTTTCGGGCAGGATTACTACCTCATGAATAGCAAAAAACATGCCGAAGCAGAGTGATAGACAGAGATTTATTTGACATAACCCATCATACGGATGTCCGAATTGACGTCCATGCCTCTCCTTCATGACCTTTTGTCCTCTTTTTTCTGAATTTAAGCTCAAAATCCGGAGGCACTTTCTGAAAATTTTCAGCCACGCTCCCAAATTTTCAATTCCTGCGCAGGTCAAAATCGAGGCCGTTTTCCGACTGAAAAATCACTGTTTTTGCAATCTGTTCATTCTCAACCGTTTATGAACGGCGTCAGTTCTCCCTCCCCTTGGGGAGGGCCGGGGAGGGGCTCCGTAAGGCCCTCCCGGCTCTGCAACGGGGCCCTTATTGCATTGCAACGAGCGCCCCGTTGCAACATGACGGCAGCCCCGTTGCGACCCCGTAAGGCCCTTATTGCTCAAAAACGACCGCTTTTTTGAACGTTTTTCACCATCAAAAACTCTCCGACTTTTGTGTTTCAGAGAAGCCATAAGGGCCTTACGGCATGACCTCGGTCTCAAAGTCGTCATTCTGTCGCATGCCCATCGGCACCAACGGGGCCCTTACGGCTATCGGAAAGCTCTCAAACCCGCAAATTTCGAGCAATTTCCCATACATGGTTTTGTAAACAAATTTATGGCTCATCCGGCATTTCGAAATTATATTATTGATTTTCAATAACGGAACAAAGCCGTCATCAGAAAAATAAATGTTTGGCTATATATCCTTTATAAAGACAACTTGCATATATAGTTTTTAAAACTAAAAAACGAAGAAAACATTGTTGAATAGCACGATGTGCCGATTTTTTTAATAATTTTGCATTTGCTACTCACCTTATCGAGCAAGGCACCGATCTGAAGATTGTGAAAGAGCTTATGGGGCATAATAGTATCCGTACAACCGAGATATACGTCCACATCGCCGACACATTCAAGAGCAAAATCAAAAGTCCGTTGGACGACATTCTGGAGGAGGACGGACTATGAATATACTTAAAGAAAATAACAGCCAAATCCGCTGTTAGCATTACGTTATCCGCAATAGTAAAACAATTAAAAATTAAAAGATTATGGCAACAACAGAAGAAAGAGACATCTTTAATAATGAGTATGTTCAAATTTACACAAATGGTTCTGGTAACATTGTTCTGCTCTTCCAAAATGAGGTTGAAA
>JAFULM010000027.1 GCA_017483185.1 Prevotella sp.
AATGCTGGTAGAGGCAACAAATCCACCTCCGGAAGGGGAGGAAATAGACTAAGGGGGCTTGTCCACGCATACAAATAAGTCCAACTTCTATGTTTCAAGAGGTTGGACAAGATGTTTTATGGTTTAGCGGACAGTAATAGTTGTAAAACACAAAACAAACGGTTTGGTTTTACTTTTAAGTGAAATAAATTTTGTATCTTTGTCATAATAAAAGTTTGCAACATGAGTGAAGCAGAGTTAAAACTGGTTACAGACGAGAAAAACTGTACTATGTACACAATACAATTCCTGTCGGATGAAGACAGTGAGTTTGAGAAGTTTTATGCCAAGTTCAAAAAATGAGTTAGAGTATAAAGAGGACTTTGAACGTTTTCTTAATATACTTGGTCGCATCGCCGATTTTAGCGCATTAGAAAGATTCTTCCGTCCAGAAGGCAAGATGACTGACAGGGTTTGTGCATTGCCTGTGTTGAAATCCAAACTTAGGCTTTATTGCTTGAGGCTGTCAGACAAAATTCTAATCCTTGGCAATTGTGGTGTGAAAAATACCCGAACATACAATGAAGATGACACAATGAAAGGCTATGTCATCACACTCCAAAAATTCGACCGTTTGATAAAAGACGGGGTGTCAAGGATGGTTCTATCTCCGTGACAGAGAGTATCATTGAAACAGATAAAACATTTGACCTATGAAACAGATAAAGACGTCTTTTGATGAAATGTTGGCAAAAAATCTCCGGCCGTACAGCAAGAAGTATCAATGGCATTTGCCATTTCCAACCGCATCTATGAGCTGATGACACAACGTGGTTTGACAAAACTACAGTTTGTCCAAGCCTTAGGCAAAAAGCCGAGCGAGGTGACAAAGTGGCAGAGCGGACAACATAATTCACACTGAAGACGCTTTCGATGTTATCTGCGTATTTCGGTGAACCACTGATAAAATAGGCTAAAGCTCTGTTATTTTAAAAGAGATAATGTAAACTGTAAACATTTGTATTAGGAATATAACAATGGTAGGCATTATTTATAAATATACCAGTCCAATAGGAAAGTTTATATTGGTCAAAAGACAGAAGAAACGGCTTTTGGGGAGATTAAAACGAATGATTTAAACAATTAAATGCTCATAAAATGACAAAGATAGACAAAAGCATAATTCAAAAAGTAAAGGACAAACTGGGAGTTAATACGGATAATGTTATTGAGTTACTCAAACTTCTTCGAATCCAGAAAGTAAGTAAGCATCCGGATAATTTCACAGACAAAATAGCTAAAGAAACCGCACATGAAGAGTTTACGTCATTAAACAACCTTTATTCTGAGCTCAACTCATACATACAACAATGCCAAGCATCAGCAACACCAATTCTTGCTGTTGATAACTCTGATGTAATTGAATTTAACCATATTAAAGATATAGATACTAAAGATGTTGAAATTGAACATCTTAGACAAGAGAAAGAATCGTTGAAGTTCAAACTTGAACAGGAAAAGGAGACAAATGATATTTTACATAGACAGATTGAGGAATTATCTAAACAAAGAATCAAATCCATTCATGATGAAATTAGAGCTATATATTCACCGAGAAAGGCATGGTCAGGAATAGGGCTTGCTGCAATACTTGTTTCATTAATGGCAACATTTCCTGTTGTAAAAGATTTCTTTAACCAGATAGGCGCAACTTCAGACATTGCAATGGTTGCAATTCAATTAATTTCATTTGTGACAATTTTCAACTGGATTCGCTCGTGGGTTGTTAACAAGATCGTTGAAAATATTGAATATGAAATTTTGAATAATTCATCCAGTAATGATTTGTTTAATATAAAAATCAAGAATATAAAATATAGTAGCTTATCGGAATATTATTTCTATGAATCCGATATCGTATCATGTATTGATAAGAAGTTGACAAGTAAGTCTTTTCGTATACTTCTGTATGGTGGTTATGATAAGATAATAAAGATACTGACTGAGGATATTATAATCCAGTTAGATAGGAAGAACCTTATCAAAAGGACCGAATCGGATGGTCTAAATAAGGTCTTTATCGTAAAACGGATGGACTTTGATTTGTAACTATTGCTATCCGGTAAACCTCAAAAAGGGCCCAATAAACGTGAGGCTGAGTCGTAAACCTTAATAACGACACTGCCTCACGTTTTTTTTAGATAATTCTACAAATTGTATTAGGTGAAAGATGTTTGAAAATCTGCTCTATCACATTGTCAGTTTACAACTGAAATGTTTTGTGATAATCCGTTTCCTAAATCTGTGAGAATGGGTTTATTGGAACCTATTGATGAAAATTTGTTCTTTCCGCAAAAATGGTACTTCTTTCCGTAATATGTTTAGACGATGTTTAATAAATAGTCTGTTACTTTGCAATCGGGAATAAACCAATTACGTTATGAGACATATTTTAATGATATTGACAGTGATGCTGATGACCTGCTGTTCAACTGACAGCGAGATGAAAGCCGAAACATTTCAAACATCCAACGATATGACGCAGAAACTATATCTCACTATCGGCGGCGTAACCAAAACGGCTACGCTCGTCAGCAACTCTTCGACGGAGGCTCTGGTGGCTCAACTGCAAAAGGGTGACATCATGTACGAAGCGCGCGATTACGGCGGTTTCGAGAAAGTTGGCGCGCTGGGTTACACTTTCCCGCAGAACAACGAGGAGATTGCTACCGTGCCGGGGGATCTTATCCTCTATCAGGGCAGCAATCTCTGTATCTACTACGATGTAAATTCTTGGAGTTTCACCCGTATCGGTAAACTTGACGACATGACGCAGGCCGACATCAAGGCGTGGGTGAATGGAGGTGGCGGCAATGTCAGTGTGACACTGTAGCTCGGTTCGTCAGCAGGTATCAGTCGGGTAAGCGTCGATGAAATCAATTCGGAAGTCCGTACGTTGCAAGGAACTGTCGTTCGAGCATGTACGAAAGGAATTGTGATTCGAAATGGAAAGAAAACAATCAGATAATATATATAAAGTATGAGGAAGACGTTATTATTAGCTGCGGTGATTGCGACGGCGGTATTCTCGGCATGTGACAACAGTAATAAACAAAAAGCAGACAAGGATATGACTAACGAATTGACAATGACGCAGGAGTGGGACAAGGTGTTCCTGCTGAGCGACAAAGTGAACCACAGGAAAGTGACATTTGAAACACAGTATGGTCTGACGCTGGCGGCCGACATTTACACACCGAAGGATGTAAACGGAAAGCTGGCTGCAATCGCAGTCTCAGGACCGTTCGGCGCCGTGAAAGAACAATGTAGCGGTCTTTATGCCATGCGGATGGCCGAACGTGGATTTGTAGCGCTGGCTTTCGACCCTTCTTATACCGGAGAGAGTAGCGGTGAACCCCGTCGCACGGCGTCGCCGGATATCAACACAGAGGACTTTATGGCAGCCGTCGACTATCTGTCGGGATTGGATATTGTCGATGCTGAGAAGATAGGACTCATCGGTATCTGCGGGTGGGGAGGCATAGCCTTGAATGTGGCCGCCGCCGATACACGTGTCAAGGCGACAGTGGCCAGTACGATGTATGACATGACCCGCGTCAGCGGTAACGGCTATTTTGACGGTGAGGATAAGGAGGAATCGCGTCATGCGGCCCGTGAGGCGCTTTCAAAACAACGTATGGTCGACACCAAGGCGATGGCGGGTGGAGTTGTCGACCCGCTGCCGGCTGATGCGCCTCCGTTTGTTAAGGACTATCATGATTATTATAAGACTCCGCGTGGTTATCACGCCCGCTCTGGTAACAGCAACGATGGTTGGAGGGTCATCGGCACCCAGGCCTATGCCAACGCACGCTTCCTCTATTACATCAACGAGATTCGGTCGGCCGTTCTTGTGATGCACGGCGAGAAAGCCCATTCTCGCTACTTCGGCGAAGCTGCCTATAAGTATATGGTGGAGGGTAAGGCCGAGGGTTACAACACAGTGGGTAAGCCGAACCCCGTGCCTGCCAACAAGCGGCTACTCATCGTTCCCGGCGCTTCGCATTGTGATCTCTATGATGGCGGTAAAGGCAACTACATCCCTTGGGATGAACTTGGAGCATTTTTCCGAGATAACCTGAAATAAGATAATGAATGGAACCAGACAAGCGTCCGTGTCACGAAAGGGGTGGCACGGACGTTTTTTCAAATCAGGAAGTGAAGTTGTAGTTGTTTGAAATATGCACAAATTACTATGAATAGTGCAATTTTTGATTACGCATTAAAACATTTGGCTTTATTTTTGTAACAAATTGTAGTTTTATGGCAATTTTGTTAACCGAATAATTGGCCGTTACGGAAAAACAGACTACCTTTGCAGCATATTAGCAACATATTCCGGTGGCAGACATGGAAGATATTAACAGGTTTGCAAACCGGAATACAATTATATAATACTGATATGAAGCATCAATTGAGAAGTGCCGTGTGCACCGAAGGACGACGGATGGCAGGAGCCCGCGCACTGTGGGTGGCCACGGGCATGAAGCGGGAACAATTTGGAAAACCTATCATCGCAGTGGTGAACTCTTTCACCCAGTTTGTCCCGGGACACACACATCTGCACGAGATAGGACAGATAGTCAAACAGGAAATAGAGGCTTTGGGCTGCTATGCGGCCGAATTCAACACGATAGCCATCGACGACGGTATCGCTATGGGACACGACGGCATGCTCTATTCGCTGCCCTCACGTGACATCATCGCAGACTCGGTGGAATATATGGTCAATGCGCACAAGGCTGACGCCATGATCTGTATATCCAACTGCGACAAGGTGACGCCGGGCATGTTGATGGCCTCGATGAGGCTCAACATACCGACGGTCTTCTGTTCGGGCGGTCCGATGGAGGCCGGACGCTGGCGCGGTGAAAACGCAGACCTGATTACGGCGATGGTGAAGGGTGCAGACAAGAGCGTGACCGATGAGGAGATGGCCGAGATAGAAGGATGTGCCTGTCCGGGATGCGGCAGTTGTTCGGGTATGTTCACGGCTAACTCGATGAACTCGCTAACCGAGGCCATCGGATTGTCGTTGCCGGGCAATGGAACGATTCTTGCCACGCACAAGAACCGCATAGAACTGTTCAAGGCCGCTGCGCGTCAGGTTGTGAAGAACGCGCTGGCATACTATGAGGACGGTGACGAGAGCGTTCTGCCGCGCTCGATAGCCACACGTGCGGCATTCCTCAACGCCATGACGCTCGACATCGCTATGGGCGGAAGTACAAACACCGTGCTCCACCTGCTGGCGGTTGCTCAAGAAGCGGGTGCTGAGTTTGCGATGAAGGACATCGACGCGCTGAGCCGTCGTGTGCCGTGTCTGTGCAAACTGGCTCCGAACACTCAGAAATACAGTGTGCAGGAGTGTGGACGTGCGGGCGGAATACTCGGTATCATGAATGAACTCAATAAGGGCGGACTCATCGACGGCACTACGCGTCGCGTCGACGGACTGACGTTGGCAGAGGCAATGGCTAAATATGACATCACGGTCGAAACGGTTGACTCCGAGGCTGACAGGATATATCAGAGTGCTCCCGGCGGCCGCTTCTCGACGAAGATGGGCAGTCAGGATACACGTTGGGGTACGCTTGACACGGACCGTGCCAATGGTTGCATCCGCGACTTGGAGCATGCCTATACGAAAGACGGCGGTCTGGCCGTGCTCTTCGGCAACATTGCCCAAGACGGATGTGTGGTCAAGACGGCCGGTGTGGACGAGAGTATATGGCACTTCTGCGGTCCGGCGAAGGTATTTGACTCGCAGGAGGCTGCCTGTGACGGTATTCTCGGCGGCAAGGTGGTCAGCGGCGACTGTGTCGTAATCACCCATGAAGGGCCGAAGGGTGGTCCGGGCATGCAGGAGATGCTTTATCCCACATCTTATATAAAGAGCATGCACCTCGGCAAGGAGTGTGCCCTGATAACAGACGGACGTTTTTCCGGCGGAACGAGTGGACTGAGTATCGGTCACATATCGCCTGAGGCTGCCGCCGGCGGAAACATAGGAAAGATAAAGGATGGCGACATCATCGAGATAGACATCCCCAACCGCTCTATCAACGTGCGTCTGTCGGACGAGGAACTGGCAGCAAGACCGCAGCAGCCGCTTACGCGCGACCGTGTGGTTTCAAAGGCCCTGCGGGCATACGCCCAAAGTGTCAGCTCGGCGGACAAGGGCGGAGTGAGAGTGATTGAGTAAATTGGAAAGTTATTTTTAGGAGTTAAAGGAGTAAAAGAAGTTATCGTTCCGCTACGCTCCATTCAGGAGTTAAAGACAATAGTCAAAAAGCGGATGATATGATGAATGGCATAAAGCTATTGTCTTTAACTCCTGAGGGGAGCGTAGCGGAACGATACTCCTATTACTCCTTTAACTCCTAAAAAAGAAAAGAAATATGATTACAGGAGCAGAAGCATTAATGTTGGCCCTCAAGAACGAGGGCGTGAAGACCATCTTCGGGTATCCGGGTGGTTCGATAATGCCGGTATATGACGCGCTTTACGACTATACGCGAGGTGAGAAGAAGGCTTTTGACCACATTTTGGTGCGTCACGAGCAGGCTGCGACCCATGCGGCCGAAGGTTTTGCGCGTGTGAGTGGTGAAGTAGGCGTGTGCATTGTGACCAGTGGTCCCGGTGCGACAAATACACTGACAGGTGTGGCTGACGCCATGCTCGACTCAACACCGATTGTCGTGATTGCCGGACAGGTCGGTACCGCGGCACTCGGAACGGATGCTTTTCAGGAGGTTGATCTCGTCGGTGTGGCTCAACCAATATCGAAATGGAGCTATCAGATACGCCGCGCCGAAGATATAGCATGGGCTGTCAGCAAGGCATTTTATATTGCCCGCACGGGCAGACCGGGCCCTGTTGTGCTCGATTTCCCGAAAAATGCGCAGGTCACGACGACAGAATGGCAGCCGCAGCATGTGGATTTCGTGCGCAGTTATGTGCCTTATCCCAAATTGAATGAAACGGCTGTCGCCGCCGCTGCCGAGCTGATAAACAATGCGGAACGTCCGTTGGCTCTCGTCGGGCAGGGGGTTGAGTTGGGTGGTGCTCATAATGAGCTGATTGAATTTCTTGAAAAGTCGGGCATACCGGCCGCCCGCACGTTGCTCGGACTGTCGGCGCTGCCGACGAATCATCCTCTCAACATGGGTATGCTCGGCATGCACGGAAATCTTGCTCCGAACATAAAGGAGCAGGAATGTGATGTGCTGGTTGCCATTGGCATGCGTTTCAGCGACCGCGTGACGGGACAGACTTCAAAGTATGCCAAGCAGGCGAAGGTGATACACCTCGACATCGACCACTCGGAAATAGACAAGTGCATCAAGACGGATGTGGCTGTGATAGGCGATTGCAAGATGACACTGCCGGCTATCACCCGTCTGTTGAAGAAGAACGAACACAAGGAATGGGTAGATAGTTTCAAACTTCTCGACGAACAGGAGCGTGAAGCTGTTATAGAGCCGGCTATACACCCGAAAGAAGGGCCGTTGTTGATGGGCGAGGTTGTGAACGCCGTAGCTGAGGCGACTGCGGGTGAAGCGATATTGGTGACTGATGTCGGTCAGAACCAGATGTTCTCCAGTCGCTATTTCAAGTATAACAAGAAGCGTTCTATCGTCACGAGCGGCGGACTTGGCACAATGGGATTCGGTATGCCGGCGGCCATCGGAGCTATATTCGGTGCTCCGGGCAGAACGGTGTGCATGTTCTCGGGTGACGGTGGTTTCCAAATGTGCATACAGGAATTGGGAACAATCATGGAGCAACAGGCGCCTGTGAAGATGATTCTGATGAACAACAACTATCTCGGCAACGTGCGCCAGTGGCAGGATATGTTCTTTGAGCACCGTCAGTCGTTCACAAAGATGATGAATCCGGACTATGCTCATGTCGCGGCTGCTTATCATATTCCGTATGAAGTAGTGACGGAGCGTGCGGATTTGGCTGCGGCCGTTGAAAAAATGCTTGCCACGAAGGGACCTTTTATTCTGGAATGTGCCATCAAGGAGGATGACAACGTGTTGCCGATGACGCCTCCCGGAAAGAGTGTGGACGAGATGATGTTGTCAATAGATATTTGAAAATGAGCATGGAAGAGAAGAAACTATATACATTGTTGGTCTATTCAGAGAACCTTGCCGGTATTCTCAATCAGATAACTGCCGTATTTACGAGGCGTCAGGTGAACATCGAGAGTTTGAACGTGTCGGCGTCGAGTATCGAGGGAATACACAAGTACACCATCACGGCGTGGAGCGACGAGGACCAGATAACAAAGATTACGCGACAGATAGAGAAGAAAATAGACGTGGTGAAAGCATTGTTCTATACGGATGAGCAGCTTTTCATACGTGAAACAGGTCTTTACAAACTGTCTACGGACGTTGTGCTGAACAATCCGGAAATCTCGCGAACGATACGTCGGCATGAGGCAACCATCACGGAGGTTAATCCGACATACGTGATTGTGATGAAGAGCGGACGGACGGAAGAAATTTTGAGCCTGTATAAGGTTCTGAATGAGTTTGAATGTGTTCTTCAGTACACCCGCTCCGGCCGTATCGCCGTGACGCGCAGCATGCAGGAGGAAGTGACAGATTATTTGGAACAGCGGGAGAAATCAACGATACAAACACGTTAAGTAGATTTGCATGGATAAGATAGGACGATATGAATTCATGGCAGAGCCGTTCCATTGTGACTTTACGCACAAACTCTTTATGGGACATCTTGGCAACCATCTGCTAAATGCGGCCGATTTTCATTCTACCGAGCGCGGGTTTGGAATGAACTATCTCAACCCGATTCACAAGACATGGGTGCTTTCGCGGCTTGCTTTGGAAATGGAAGAGATGCCGGCACAGTATGATAAATTCCTGGTGGAGACATGGGTGGAAAGCGCTATGAAGTATTTCACCAACCGAAACTTTCGCGTCGTAGGACGGGACGGACGTGTGTATGGCTATGGTCGCAGTGTCTGGGCCATGATTGACACTGATTCACGACAGCCGCAAGATATTTTCGCAATACGTGATGGCGCCATCAACGACTGGATAGAGTCTGAGCATGAGTGTCCGATAGAAAAGAGTTCGCGTGTGAAAATGAATAATGGGGCTGAACTCCGGCGCACAATCGACACCTATTATAATGATGTGGATGTCAACGGACATGTGAATTCGGTGAAGTATATAGAGCATGTACTCGATCTTTTCCCCGTGTCGTGGTATAGTGAGTATCATCTGCGTCGTTTCGAGATTGCATACGTAGCAGAAAGTCATGGAGGCGACAAACTCAGTTTCTATGTAGAGCAGACAGGTGAGGAAGAATATTGTGTGCGTATAGCAAAGTCGGAAGAAAATAGCGAAAATGATGTTGAAGTGTGCAGATGTAAGCTCTGTTTTGTAAAAAAGTGAAAGTAAATTTGGACTTTTCGTTTTAAATTTGTACTTTTGCAGCTCATTTAAGTGATAAGAAGTAATTACAAACAATCGTCCGGCTTTATTGACCGGACATAAAAAGATATAATAATTATGGCAGAAATGAATTTTGGTGGCGTTATCGAAACAGTTGTCACCAACAAAGAATTTTCATTGGAGAAAGCTCGTGAAGTGTTGAAGAATGAGACTATCGCCGTTATCGGCTATGGAATTCAGGGCCCCGGTCAGGCATGCAACCTGCGCGACAACGGTTTCAACGTGATTGTAGGTCAGCGTCAGGGCAAGACATACGACAAGGCCGTGGCAGACGGATGGGTGCCCGGAAAGACACTGTTCTCCATCGAGGAGGCAGCCGAGAAGGGAACAATCATCTGCATGTTGCTTTCAGATGCCGGTCAGATTCAGGCATGGCCGACTATCAAACCCTATCTCACAAAGGGCAAGACTCTCTATTATTCACATGGTTTTGCCATCAACTGGAGCGACCGTACCGGTGTGGTTCCTCCGTCAGATATAGATGTTATTCTTGTCGCTCCTAAAGGCTCAGGTACGTCTCTCCGTACGATGTTCCTCGAGGGACGCGGACTCAACTGCTCATACGCCGTATATCAGGATGCTTCCGGCAAGGCAGAGGAGAAGACAATCGCCTTTGGTATCGGTATTGGCGCGGGCTACCTCTTCAAGACAACATTCCAGCGTGAGGCTACAAGCGACCTTACCGGTGAGCGCGGTTCGCTGATGGGAGCTATCGAAGGTCTTCTGGAGGCCCAGTACGAAGTGCTCCGCGAGAATGGCCACTCTCCGTCAGAGGCATTCAATGAGACCGTAGAGGAACTCACACAGAGTCTGATGCCGCTTTTTGCACAGAAAGGTATGGACTGGATGTATGCCAACTGCTCTACAACCGCACAGCGCGGTGCTCTCGATTGGGCTCCACGTTTCCGCGACGCCATCAAGCCTGTGATGCAGTGGCTTTACTATTCCGTAAAGACCGGCAACGAGGCTCAAATATCTATCGACAGCAATTCAAAGGCAGACTACCGCGACGGGCTCAACAAGGAACTTGAGGCTATGCGCAACATGGAGATGTGGCGTGCCGCAGAGACCGTGCGTCAGCTTCGTCCGGAGAACAACGCTGAATAAAGCCAGAGGTACGAATAGAAAGAATTTCTTTATATTGAATGTCATGAAAGTTGCATCTACAGATACTGATGCTCTTTCATGACATTTTCTTTGTATATATTCCGAATTAGTAAAGAATTGGCAAAAAAGCCTAAAAGCCAAATAAATTAAAGGGTTTTTTTGCGTCTTTAACTATAAAAACCATCGTTTGCTGCATGACACGGCTTATCTTTGCAATTGAAAAAAATCTGAGGATAACTAACAATTTAAATTTATTTATTATGGAAACAAAGGCAGTAAACGGAAAATTCGAGTTGGTAACTTTGCCATACGCGGCAGATAGTCTTGAGCCCGTCATCAGTTCGTCGACAATAGCCTATCATTACGGTAAGCATCTGCAGACGTACCTCAACAATCTCAATGACGCCCTGCCTGGAAGTCGTTATGTAGGAATGACTCTGGAGGACATCGTCAGGGTGGGGGATGGTGCTGTTTTGAACAACGCCGGCCAGGTGCTTAACCATAGTCTCTATTTCACTCAATTTCGTCCGGCTGGTGGCCAACCGTCATTGCCATCGGGAAAGTTGGCCGAAGCCATAGCAGAACAGTTTGGTTCTTATGAGGCTTTTTGTGCGGAATTTGTAGCGAAAGGCGTTTCTCTCTTTGGTTCCGGATGGGTCTGGCTGTCTGTTGACAGCGAGCGTAAACTCATCATCACCCAAGAATCCAATGCCGGTAACCCTGTGCGGCACAATTTTAAGCCTTTGCTTACATTTGACGTATGGGAGCACGCCTATTATCTGGACTATCAAAACAGGCGTGCGGAGCATCTCCCGCAATTGTGGAAGATAGTCGATTGGAAAGTTGTGGAGCGTAGATTTGAGGAATAAAGATATACGACGGCTAAAAAATAAGGGTGTAGTTGAAATGGGAAAAATTCAACTACACCCTTATTTGATGTATTTTCAGATTCTGTTCTGAATTACAACTCTTTCTTCAGAGCCTCAGCCATCTGTGCATATTCTTCATCCGTGAGATAGACCTCTTTCGGATTCATGCGGAAGACACCACCGAAGTCGGGACCTCCGACATATTTGGGTATGAGATGGAAATGGAGATGTTCCAGCGTGTCGGAATATGCGCCGTAGTTTATTTTTGCCGGATTGAATACTTTCTGCATTGCGCGTGTGACTCTTGCCACGTCGCTCATGAATGCGTTTCGCTTCTCGTCGCTCAGCAGATTGAGATCATCCACGTGCTCGTCATAGGCCACAAGGCAACGGCCGTGGTATGTTTGTTCTTTGAATATGAACATGCGTGACACGCTCAGATGTGCCACTTCAATCATAAGGCTTTTCAGCGTCTCATTGTTCTGACAATAGAGACATTCTTTGGGATCACTTTTCATTGTAGTTTTTCGTTTTTATTATGTTTGATTTGTTTTGCGGGTTAATCACCATACAAAGGTAAGAATAATTTTTAGAAATGCGAGGCGCTAACCGGTTTATGTTTCAAAAGATGTGCAAATACGTTGAGTCAATCGAATGGTATGTCATGTCGGTTTGCGCTCGTTGTTTTGTTGACGGAGGAAAACTTACTGTTTTTAAGTGTGTGTAGAATGTTCCTGCTGTTTGGCCTCCAACATTCCGTCAAAGGAGATTAGTTCTTCCTCATCCAACAGATGTCGTAGTGCCGCGTCGATTTGTTCAAAAGGATGTCTGATTTTGCAGAGTTCCGTTACGTGATGTCGTTTCCCGTCAGTGAAGAGAGACCGTATTTCAGCCTCTGTTTCGGCGATGGTCTTGTCGTTTACGATTTCGTGACGATGTTCCAGACACACGTCGCAGGTGCCACATTCCGTTCCGGTGTCTTCTCCGAAGTATCTCAGCAGTAATTGGCTACGGCAGGTGTCTGTCGAAGCGGCGTATGCTGCCATTGCTTCGATACGTTCGATGAACTGCTTTTTGCGGTTGTCGTAAGCGTCTTTGGGGAATATCAGATGTTCGGGATCCTCTCGTCGTTGTTTGTAGCGTATGACCGGAGTGCGCTTGTGGGGGATAAATCTGAGTATATGTTTCTGATTGAGAAGTTTCAGATTCATGTAGACTTCGTGAGCGCTGAGACCGGTCAGGTGGGCGAGAAAGCTCTCGTCGATATAGACATAGTCATTGAATAAGCCTCCGTAGTTGCGCAACATTGCGATGATGAGCTTCTCTTCAGTTTCCGAGTTGTTCTCCAGTCGGTAAAGGTCATTGCGTGATACGCAGAACATGACTTGTGCATTGTTGTCTTGTTCCTCAATATATTCGATGTATCCTGCGTGATCAAGTATTTTCAGTGCGGCGTCAGCATGTAGCGGGAAGTGTCCGTAGATATGGCAGAACTTGTCCAATCCAAATTCAAAAGATAAGTTGTAGCCTGCTCCGGTCGGTATCTGGTAGAAGTAAGCAAGGTGTTCATAGACAGTCCTTATGTAGTCCTTGTCCGGAAATGTGCTCTTTATGCGTTTGTTTATTTTGCCAATGTCGCTTTTGTTCCATAGCAATATTGCGTATGACTTCTTTCCGTCCCGTCCGCCGCGACCTGCTTCTTGAAAGTATGCTTCGATGCTGTCCGGCATGTCTCTATGGATGACAATGCGTACATCCGGCTTGTCGATGCCCATACCAAATGCGTTTGTGGCGACCATCACACGTATTTTGCCACTCTGCCATGCTTTTTGTCGCTCGTCTCTGGTTGCGTTATCCAATCCTGCATGATAGTAAGTTGCATCAATGCCGTTGCCGCACAACAACTCTGCAGTCTCCTTTGTTTTTTTTCGGCTACGTACGTACACGATGGCACAGCCTTCGACACATTGGAGAATATGTATCATTTCCTGTTGCTTGTTGATTGTCCGTCTGACGACGTAGGCCAGATTCTTACGTTCAAAACTCATGCGGAACACGCGCTTTTCCGCAAACCCCAACCGTTCCTGAATGTCGTCGATGACATCCGGTGTTGCTGTTGCGGTCAAGGCGAGTATCGGTGCTGACGGATGGATACGTCGGATATCAGAGATTTTGAGATATGAAGGACGGAAATCATATCCCCATTGACTTATGCAATGGGCTTCATCCACAGTGATGAAGCTCACTTGCATGTGTTTCATCTTGGTCTGAAAGATCTCCGAAGCCAATCGCTCGGGTGAAACATAAAGGATGCGTATTGCGCCGAAGATGCAGTTCTCAAGTGTCGTGATAATGTCATCCCGCGACATACCGGAGTATATTGCCGCAGCACGTATGCCCCGCCGCTTGAGATTTGCCACCTGATCCTTCATCAAGGCGATGAGTGGAGTTATGACGATACACACACCTTCTTGTGCCAATGCCGGTACCTGAAAGGTGATGGACTTTCCTCCGCCTGTCGGCATCAGCCCCAGAGTGTCGTGCCCGGTGCTGATGCTTTCTATGATTTTCCGTTGGATGCCACGGAAATCATCGTAGCCCCAATACTTCCGGAGAATGTCTCTATACTTGTCCGATTGCATTTTTTTACTCCTCCGACGGCATGATGTCTTCAATCTGCAGTTGGACCTCGCCTCGTTTATACGTGTTTTCTTCTATTGTATATACGATATTGAATGAGCGTTTGCTCTTTATGTACCGTGCGGCCGAACTCTGTCCGAATGCAATGCCGTTCATGACGTTGCTCGACTGGCTGTCGACAAGTTCGAGCTTGATGTGCTCCTGATGCCGTCCGACAACTTTGCTCGTCCCGTAATCATATACATTGCGCGTACAGAACAGCGGTTTGGGATTGCATGGCCCGTGCGGAGCAAATTTTTTCAAGTCTGCATGCATCTTCTTAGTGATGTCCTTGAAGTCTATCACTTCTTCGATGTCCAGCATGGGCATTGTCTGTTCAGGCATGATGTGTTCCTTGACATACTGTTGAAACCGGCGTCTGAATTCCTTGATGTTTTCAGCTTTGAGAGACAGTCCTGCTGCGTAAGTATGACCTCCGAAGTTTTCAAGCAGATCGCGGCAACTCTTGATCGCGTCATATATGTCAAATCCGGCGACACTACGTGCCGAACCGGTAGCCATCCCGTCGTTCAAGGTCAGCACGACAGTGGGGCGGAAGTATATTTCAGTCAGGCGCGAAGCAACGATGCCAATGACTCCCTTTTTCCAGTTCTCGTCGTAAAGGACAATGGATGACAGATGTTTTTGGCTTTCCAACTTCTCTACGATAGAGTTTGCTTCTTCAGTCATCTGTTTGTCTATGTCCTTGCGTTGTTCGTTATATTCATTTATGAGACAAGCCTCCGCCATTGCGCGTCCGAAGTCTTTCTCCACAAGCAGTTCGACGGCTTCCTTGCCATTTTGCATGCGTCCGGAAGCGTTGATGCGTGGTCCTATCTTGAAGACGATGTCGCTCATGGTCAATTCCCGGTTTGTCAGTCCGCAGATTTCGATGATGGCTTTCAGTCCGACAGACGGACTTTGGTTGAGCTGCTTCAGTCCATGAAATGCTAATGTGCGATTTTCTCCGATGACAGGAACTATGTCTGAGGCGATACTGACGGCGCAAAAGTCAAGCAGCGGAATCAGTCTTGAGAACGGGATGCCGTTGTTTTTGGCAAAAGCCTGCATGAACTTAAAGCCGACGCCGCATCCGGAAAGGTCGTGGAAAGGATAGGTCGAGTCCGCCCTTTTCGGATTAAGGATGGCTACGGCAGGAGGCATTTCGTCGTCGGGTACATGATGGTCGCAGATGATGAAGTCTATGCCAAGGCTTTTGGCATAAGCAATCTCCTCGATGGCCTTGATGCCGCAATCGAGAACGATGATGAGTTTGACACCCGTTTCTTTTGCATAGTCTATTCCTTTATGGCTCACACCATACCCTTCTTCATAACGGTCCGGTATATAGTATTCGATATTGGAATAGAACTGTTGCAGAAACTTATACACCAGAGCGACTGCCGTACAGCCATCCACGTCATAGTCGCCGTAGACCATGATACGCTCTTTGCGTCCCATCGCATCGTTCAGCCTGTCCACGGCCACGTCCATGTCGTTCATCAGGAACGGATCAATCAACTCGTTGAGCATCGGTCGGAAGAATCTTTTTGCCGCCGATTCGGTCTTTATGCCGCGCTGTATCAGCAGGTTGGCGAGAATCGGGCTCATGCCGATTTTCTCTCCCAGCTCTTTAGCTGCCTTTTGCCTTTCCGGTGTAGGTGGTTCGTAATTCCATTTGAATTGCATTAATATATTGTTTTTTTATTCTTCTATTTTTCAAGTGCCGTTTAGTGGCGACGAATTTCGTTTGTCATAACTTCGTCACCTCCTTTTTGTATATGGCCGATATGGCTTGTAAAGTTACGAATAAAAAACAAGAAAATGTGAAACAGTAAGCAAGTTTTTGTGTTTTTAAAGAAAAAGGAGTGTGGTAAAGCAAGTGTGTAGTAGCGTATAGTGCGGTTTGACGACTTTATCGTTTGTCAGACAAACAAGGAGGGATGTGACTTGATTCATTATGTCACATCCCTCCTTAATCCAGTTTTATTGTCTCTGGGTGTCTCACTTTGCATATTATACGATGGATGAAACCAATACTGCAATTATCATGGCTGCTGCAATAAATACCATTAGATAGAAGCTGAATTTTTTGAGTATGCGGTTTCGTCGTATTGCGTTGAAACTTTGCTGTTTGAATCGGCTTGCTTCATCGCCTTGTATCATGTTCTTCTTTGTCATTATAGCTTTATTAAAGTGTTGATACTCAGGATAGATAAACTTTCTCTTGTGTACAGCCGAACCTGTTTCCGGATTCGGCTGTACGTCGAGACGATATTGATTTTATTGTTATATTCCGAGCTTTTTGCGGATGTCCTTGGGGATGGCGTTCTTGTTGACCATGAAGTCCATCGTGTTTGCGATGATGAAGGTCTTGGTCATATACCATGTACCTTTGTAGTCGCCGTACTCTCCCCAAGAGTTTTTCACCATGTAATACTCCTTTCCATACTGGTCTTTTGCCACACCGTAGATGAGCATACCGTGGTCGTCGGTCAGTTCCCAGTTGTCATAACGCTCCTGACGCATCTCCTGTGTCGGCACGATTTCGGGAGCCGTGCATCCCAGCGAGTCGTAGAGTTCGGTCTTCTTGTCTCTTGTCAGACGAAGCCAGCGTGCGGCGTCACTGCCGCTGAGGCTCTGGACCTGCTTCATGTCGTAAGCGTAGGCAGTGCCTTTGCGTGTGAATCCGTCTTCCGAGACGTCACCGCCCCATGCGATGGTGTAGCCGTTGTCGACAGCATTGTCGATGATGCGCTGCATGTCCTCCATCGGTACGTTCCATGACAGCGGGTTGCGCCAGTTGTCCTGGACCTCTACGGCAAATGCTGTGTAGAAAGGATGGTGTGTGTAGCTGGTGATGGTCACATAGTCGTTCCAATCGAGACCGAGGCTTGACGCAAACTGCTGCGGGGTGTATGTCTTGCCTTCATACTTGAACGTCTCGGGGCACTTGCCGAGGTAGGCGTCGAGGATGCCCTGCAGTCCGACTTTCCACTGGCCTGAGATCTTTTTGGCTTCGCTTTTGGCGATAGTCGTCACGTAGGGAGTCATCACCTCAAAGAACTCGTTGAAATTGTGGAGTGAGTCGCCGTAAAGGCTTCCGGGGAAAGGCATGGCGTCCTCGGGGCAGATGCCGTAGTTCTGGAGAACGTAGAGCACGTCGTATGCCGAGCCGCCCTGTGAGAACTGGCAGTCGCCGTGGAGACGGACAACCTGCTTGGCGCGGTCCATATAGTTCTTGTTTGCGACGAATGACTCGCAGAGGTCGTAGGTCTTTCCGGATTTCTTCAGTATCTCGCTCTCGAAATACGACAGTGTCGAGTAGGCCCAGCAAGTGCCGCTGCGGTTTTGGTCCTTGATGCTCGTGATGGGGTTCTCCTTGATGGTGGTGAACACCGGCTTGTTCTTGTTGACGGAGTCTTTCTTCTCCTGTGCGTTGGCTCCCACGGCCATGAGGGCGATGAGAGACATGGTTAAAACTTTCTTCATGTTTGTTTGGTTGTTATTTGATGTTTCGTTCTTCTATTATTGATGTGAAAAACGGCCGGATGCTTATGCCTCCATAAATTTTTCCACGTCCGCTGGATGATAGGGGATGCGATTTTTGCCGAGGAAGCGGCAGCCGTCTTTCGTTATCAGGATGTCATCCTCGATGCGTATGCCTCCGAAGTCCTTGTATGTCTCCAGCATGTCGAAGTTGAGCCACTCCTTGCAGTGACCGCTGGCGCGCCATTCGTCGATGAGTGCGGGGATGAAATAGATGCCCGGCTCGTCGGTCATGACGAAGTTTTCCTCCAATCGGCGTCCCATGCGCAGACAGTTGGTGCCAAACTGTGTCGACGGGCGTGTCTCATCGTCAAATCCGACATACTCCTGTCCCAAGCCCTCCATGTCGTGGACGTCGAGACCCATCATGTGACCGAGACCGTGTGGCAGGAACATGGCGTGGGCTCCGGCCCTTACGGCTTCTTCGGTGTCGCCCTTCATCAGACCGAGCTCTTTCAGACGTTCGGTCATCAGGCGGCATACGTCCATGTGGACGTCATACCATCTCACGCCCGGACGTGCGACGTTGAGCGTGTGGTCATGACATTCTTCGACAATCTTGTAGATTTCCAGTTGACGCTCCGTAAACTTTCCCGAGACAGGATAAGTGCGGGTGTGGTCAGAGCAATAGTCGTCCAGCTCGCATCCTGCGTCACACAGAGTCAGACGGCCTGCCTCAAGCAGGTTGCCCGACGGTCCTCCGTGCATGACCTCACCGTGTTGGGTGAAAATGGTCGGGAAGCTCACTTTCTGCGAGTGTGAACCGGCGATGCCGTCCACCTGGCCACCGACGAAACGCTCGGTGACGCCCGGACGTGTCAGCTTCATGGCCGTGGTGTGCATCATGTAGCCCACCTCGCAGGCCCGTTCGATGGCGTCGATTTCCTGTTGTTCCTTTGTGGCACGCATCTTGACTACGGCCTTTATCAGTTCCAGTGAAGCGGATTCGCGCTGCAGACCCGGATGTATGCCCAGCAGGTCCATGATCTGTATCATGGTGTCATGCCGGTAGGGTGGCAGAAAATGGATTTTGCGGTGACTTTCCAGAGCCTTGTTGCAGATGCTTTTGAGCTCTTTCATCGGTGCCGTGTGGGCCACGCCGCTTTGTGCGGCCATGTCGCTCACGCTGTCCACGGAACCGAACCAGACGATGTCTTCGATATCGATGTCGTTGCCGATGAGTGTCTCGCTGTCGTTATCGATGTCAATGACTCCGACCAGTCCGTCACGATGGAGTCCGAAATAATATATGAAAGAGGAGTCCTGACGGAACGGATAGTATGCGTTTGATGGATAATTGGCCGGCGACTCGTTGTTGCCGAACAATATTATGATGCCGCTGTCCACAAGTTTTCGCAACGTCGCGCGGCGGCGCACGTATGTATCAGTACTGAACATAACAACGTAAATTAGTGTCTCTAATGTTTATTGTTGTGCAAAGATATACTATTTTTGTTGAAAATCAGTACCTTTGCACTTAAATTTAGGCAAAATAATGCAAATAGACAGAAACACGGGACTTGTGCTCGAAGGTGGTGGCATGCGAGGGGTGTTCACAAGCGGAGTCCTTGACGCATTCATGAAGTATGAACGTTATTTCCGTTATGTCGTCGCCGTGTCGGCCGGGGCATGCAACGGTATGTCGTATATCAGTCGGCAGCCGCGGCGTGCGCGCATATCAAATATAGACATGCTCGTCAAGTATGACTATCTTGGTGTACGCCAGCTTGTCTCTCATGGTTGTATCTATGATCCGGAACTGCTCTATGAGCGTTTTCCCAACACACTCGTGCCGTTCGACTATGACACTTATTTCGCCAATGCCGGTACTTTCGAAGTTGTCACGACCAACTGTCTGACCGGTCTTGCCGAATATCTCACGGAGTCGTCCGACCGCAACCGTGCGATAGACATCGTGCATGCCAGCAGCAGTCTGCCGTTTGTCTGCAAGACGATCACGGTCGACGGGGTTCCTATGCTTGACGGTGGCATTGTCGACAGCATCCCAGTCATGAGGGCCATCGAGCAGGGCCATCAGCGGAATGTCGTCATCTGTACTCGCAACCGTGGTTACCGCAGCACCGGACATGACCGCAAAATCCCCAAATTCATTTATAGGAGTTATCCCCGTCTGCGCGTGGCCTTGAGCCGTCGCATCGCCGTCTACAACGAGCAGCTGGCTATGGTGGAGCGCATGGAGGACGAGGGCCGCATCATCTGCATCCGTCCGAAACGCGAGATGGACGTGGAGCGCATGACCAAAGATGCCGAACGGCTGGAAGCCCTTTATGAGGAAGGCTTCCGGTTGGGCTGCGAATTTTGTGAGAAATACGGCTGATAACCATTCAGCGGTTTTTGTAACATCTTTACTTTTGTCAATAAACGACATGTAAAAAATATGTGATCGTTTAAGAGAAAGAGCCTTTTCTCTTGCTGGCGGCAGAGATGCGGTTAATGCGCGAAAAAGCCAACCTACGAGCGGAATGAACATTGGGATGAGCACTGGGAGGGCAGGCTTCCAGCCTGCCCAAATCCTCAAAATCCTCCTCGTTCATATTGTTGCTAATATTATTATTGTTGGCAGGCTGGAAGCCTGCCCTCCCAGTGCTCATCCCAATGTTCATTCCGCTTGTAGGTTGGCTCTTTCGCGCATTAACCGCATCTCTTATGTCTGGTCTTTAAGTACATTTGGCATGTCCGTAACTTGCTCTTTCATAGGCATAAAGGCACGAAAATATTTCAGATACGCAAGAAATAAAGGTTCTTCTCTAATTGTTGTAAGTATTAGTCCCAAATGCCATAGATGACGTTACGAGTATATCACCTACCGCTGAATAGTTACTACGGGTAACGGAGATTGTTAAAAACTCGGAATTATTCTTACAAACGCCCTCCATTTTAACACGACTTTTTGTAGAAAAAGTCTTTCGGTCGCAAATATGCGAGTTTTGCGCGTGCATCTTTTTCTCGCTGAGACACAATGTGTTATGTCGAAAATCATCAAAGTGTGCAATGATTTCACGGATTTTTCCGAGCAATAAGGGCCTTACGGCTTTACAACGGGGCGCTCGTTGGATTGCGACGGCGTGCTCGCGGGAAGACAACGGCGTGCTCGTTGCGACCCCGGGAGGCCCTCCTTGGTCGGAGATTGGTCGGGAAAAATGAAAAAACGGGACCGCCGAGTCGTTTTTTCGGCGGTCCCGCGTCATTTTTTGCGAGTTCTCAAGTGTTAAATTTAACAATCTTTTTCTGACAGCTCCCTTTGGCTTTTTCGGTCTATTTGAGCAGGTCCGGTCTCAACTTTTGCGTCCGTTCCAAGGCCTGCTCCATTTCCCAAGCCTTGATTTTTGCTTCGTTGCCGCTGAGAAGTATGTCCGGCACTTTCCATCCCTTGTAGTCTGCCGGGCGTGTGTATATAGGGGCGGAGAGCATGTCGTCCTGGAAACAGTCGGACAGTGCGCTTTGCTCGTCGCCGATGACGCCGGGGACGATGCGGACGATGGCGTCGGCCATGACCGCGGCAGCCAGTTCGCCGCCGGTCAGAACATAGTCGCCGATGCTGATTTCGCGGGTGATGAGGTGGTCGCGGACGCGCTGGTCGATGCCCTTGTAGTGGCCGCAGAGTATGATCAGGTTGCCCTTCATGGACAGCTCGTTGGCCACATGCTGGTCAAAGCGCTCGCCGTCGGGTGATGTGAAGATGACTTCATCATAGTCGCGTTCGGCTTTCAGAGCCGAGATTGCCCGGTCGATCGGTTCACACTGCATGACCATGCCGGCAAATCCACCGTATGGATAGTCGTCGACGCGACGCCACTTGTCTGTGGTGTAGTCGCGCAGATTGTGAAGGTGTATCTCTGCCAGCCCCTTCTTTTGGGCACGTGCCAGAATGGATTCGTTGACGAAGCCTTCCAGCATTTCCGGCAAAACGGTGATAATGTCTATTCTCATATTGTTGTCACGATATTGGTGATGTTTGTCCTGTACTGTCTTTTGTGGATTTCCTTATAGGAATATTTCTGTTCTCCTGTCCGTTCGGATGTCTTTCGGGTGGTGTCTGCGACTTCAATCCTGTGCGAAGAAGTCTTTTATCCTGTCTATCTGTCGCATTGCCGTCTCACGTCCGATGGCATGAACCCGCCTCATCTCTTCCGCGTCGTGGGAAATGTGGCCTATGGGTAGCGGGGCGTCGGGACGGATGACCATGCAGCGCCCTTCCTGTTCGGCTTGTCGGACATAAGCCGTCTGGGCGTTGTACATCTTGTGGCGGTTGGCCATCGCGCGAGCCATCTCAGGGTGCTTGCGCAGGGCGAAGCGTATCAGAGGCATGAGACGGCCGGGGTGCTTGACATATCCGTCGGGTTGGGTGAGGATGACGAGATTGCGCTTGTAGCCGATTGACTCGAAATACTTGAGCGGTATGGAGTCGGCCACACCGCCGTCCAACAGACTCCGGCCGTCGAGACTGACGATGCGTGACACGACGGGCATGGATGCGGAGGCGCGTACCCAGTCGAAAAACTCGTGTCCGCTACGCTCACATCTCTTATATACGGCGCGTCCGGTGGCCACGTCGGTGCAAACGAGATAAAATTCCATAGGGTTGCGTCCGAATGTTTCGCCGTCGAAAATGTCATATTCCGTGGGTACGGTGTGGTAGGCGAACTCGGCATTGAAGATGTTGCCCGTGGTGAGCAGCGAACGCAGGCTGCAGTAGCGCTTGTCGCGGGCGAAACGCATGTTGTAGCGCAGGGCTCGTCCGGGTTGGCGCGACTTGTAGTTGCATCCGAACGCTGCTCCTGCGGAGACGCCGATGATGCCGTCCGGCTCGATGGCGTGTTCCATCATCACGTCAAGTATCCCGGCGGTGAACAAGCCGCGCAAAGCTCCTCCCTCAAGGACGAGACCTCTCTTCGTATGGTTGTCTGTGTGCATGACGTCGTTGATATGTTGAACGTTTATTCGTGATGGTATGGTTCGCCGTTGATGATAGTGCATGCCCGATATACCTGTTCGGTGAAAATGAGGCGTACCATTTGGTGGGAAAAAGTCATTTTGGATAGGGAAATCTTTTCGTTGGCCCTGTCATATATGCGGTCGGAGAATCCGTAAGGGCCGCCGATGACGAAGACCAGTCGTCGGGAGGTGTTGCGCTTCTGCTCGAGCCACTTGGCGAACTCCACACTGCGGAACTCGCTGCCATGCTCGTCCAGGAGTACGACGGTATCGGATGGCTGGAGTTGTTTGGCTATAAGGTCTCCTTCCATCTGTTTCTGCTGTTGTTCTGTCAGTTTTTTTGTGTTCTTCAGTTCCGGTATTGTGATGATATCGAACGGCATGTAGTGGGCTATACGTTCGGTATAGTCATTGATGCCGGCAGCAAAATGCTTGTTGACCGTTTTTCCGACGAGTATCAAAATGGTCTTCATGCTGTTACTTGTATTCGTGTTCGCGTTTCGGATTCATGGGAAACCAGCCTTTTCTGACCCGCTCTTTTTGCTCAAAAAGTTCACCGATGGACCACAGGCATGATGCACCGAGGACACCGAGAATGGATGACACAATGACGTTTTCGACAAAAAGGGCGGCTGCCACGGATACGATGCCGGCTATAAGAAACAGCCACCAGAAGCGGGTGCCGGTGTGGTATTCGGTTTTGATGACAATGGGATGGAATATCCCGATGATTAAGAATGTGCTGACGGCGATGATAATACCTGTGAAATACATATTGTTCGGAGCTTCTGGCTTATCTTAGGTCGATGATTTCAACGCCCGGATAAGCTTTGGAGTTGAAAAGAAATTGGCTGTCGCTGAGTGTCGTTTTCTTGAAATTGCTGACAATGATGGTATTCCACTTGTTGCCATGACGCATCTTGACCTGTGACGGTATATATGAAGCCTTGTTCACGTGGATATACATCTCCTGTATTTTGCGGCTTTTGTCTGTCGCCGTGAGATGCACTTGATATTCCTTACCGACGGTCTTCATGTCGTATTTATAGCCGTTACGGTAGATGTTGATGAAGTTGTAGGGATTGATGGCTGCGAGTTCGTTTGCGGTAGGATTGCTTATGTTGACCTCGTTGTTGCGTTTCATGAGTGTCCATTGGGTCTTGCCGTCAAACCAGACGGAGACTTGTGGTGTTGAAGCGTGAAACTTCTGGCCTTTCACGGCTATTGTTCCGCTGAGGTTGCCGTATTGGTTGCCGGCGATTTTGAAATCGGCAGAGACGCCGTTTTTGTGACTTATTGTGGCTGCGGTCTTGTCGAGAACTGTTTTTGCGGATTGCGCGACAATGACATTACATATTAATGTCATTATGGATATGAAGACTATTCTTCTCATATTGGTATGATATTGTTGTTAATATGTACTGCTGCGTGGTGAATAGGGCCCGTCGTTCCTTTCATCGGGATAGTTCGGAAAAACTATCTTCCAATGCTGTTGAGCAGATTGTCGAGGCTTACTTCGTCCTGTATCATGACCTCTCGGGGCTTGCTGCCAATGGCTGCGCCAACGACACCGGCTTTCTCGAGCTGGTCCATGAGACGGCCGGCTCTGTTGTATCCGATGGAAAATTTGCGCTGTATCAAGCTGGTGCTGCCTGATTGGTTGAGAACAATCAGACGGGCAGCTTCCTCGAAGAGCGGATCCAGATGCTGCATGTCGACATCGGCGGAGCCTCCTATGCCGCTGCCGGTGTCCGTGTCCGGCTCGGGAAGCTCGAAAGGTGTGACATAGCCTTGCTGTTTTGCGATAAATTCGTTGATGCGTTCCACCTCGGGAGTGTCCACAAAGGCACACTGGACACGCACCGGCTCGTTGCCGTTGAGGAAAAGAAGGTCTCCGCGGCCGATCAGCTGGTTGGCTCCGGGACGGTCAAGAATGGTCTTGGAGTCTATCATGGCGCTGACCTTGAAGGCGATTCGGCCCGGGAAGTTGGCCTTGATGTTACCGGTGATGATTGTTGTCGTTGGGCGCTGGGTGGCTATCACCATGTGGATACCTACGGCACGGGCCAGCTGGGCGATACGTGCGATAGGCAGCTCGATTTCCTTTCCGGCGGTCATGATGAGGTCGCCGAACTCGTCGATGATGACCACGATATACGGCATGAACTTATGTCCGCGCTGCGGATTGAGCTGTCGCGAGATGAATTTCTTGTTATATTCCTTTATGTTTCTCGCCCCGGCCATTTTCAGGAGGTCATAGCGTGTGTCCATCTCCTTGCAGAGACTGTTCAGCGTGCGTACAACCTTTGTGACGTCGGTGATGATCGGTTCGGCATCTTCGTCGGGAACTTTGGCAAGGAAGTGGTTGGCAATCGGGCCGTAGATGCTGAATTCGACCTTCTTCGGGTCGATGAGGACGATTTTCAGTTCGGCCGGATGCTTCTTGTAGAGCAGTGATGTGATGATGGTGTTGAGTCCCACGGATTTTCCTTGACCCGTGGCACCGGCTACAAGAAGGTGTGGAATCTTTGCGAGGTCGAACATGAAGACCTCGTTTGTGATGGTCTTTCCGACGGCGCAAGGTAGCTCCATGTTGCTCTCCTGGAATTTCTTGGAGTTAAGGATGCTTTCCATTGACACGATGTTCGGTTTCGCGTTCGGCACTTCAATACCGATGGTTCCCTTTCCGGGGATAGGCGCGATGATACGGATTCCGAGCGCCGAGAGGCTGAGGGCGATGTCGTCCTCGAGATTTCGTATTTTGGAGATGCGCACTCCTTGGGCCGGCGTGATCTCATAGAGTGTGATTGTCGGGCCGACGGTGGCCTTGATGCTACTGATTTCCACTCCGAAGTTGCGCAGAACCTCTACGATGCGGTTCTTGTTGGCCGTCTGCTCAACCATGTCAATATATGGTTTGCCGTCATTGTCGTACTTCTTAAGGAGGTCAAGCGTGGGATAATGATAGTTCTCAAGGTCGCGTTTGGGATCATACGGATCGACCTGTCCTCCGTCTAAGTCGACCAATGACTTGCCGCTGGCTTTCTCCTCGTCTTGAGCTACGCTGATGTCCATACCCGGTTCTTTCGGCTCCGAGGTCTCCTTGGCGGGTGATTTGGACTCTGTTTCTTTTTCTGTTGCAGAACTGTTATTGTTGTCTTCCTCTTTCTCGGTAGTGTCAAATTCAACAATCTGTGTTTCCGGATTGTCGAAAACCTCGGGGTCTTCAAGTGTCTTGATAGCCGTATCGTCGTCAGAAATCAGTCCTTCGTGGTTCTTGCAGTCCTTGTTTGTCACTTCAAACTTGACCCTGTCGGTGAAGAATTTGACAGGATTGAGCATTTTTCTGATGACGTATATCGTTTCAGCTGTTATGTAAGTGAGAAATATTACAGCAATAAGACAAAGGATAGCAATCAGTCCGGGAGAACCGACAAGATTTTCCACCCAGTTGCATGCGTATATTCCATGTCCGCCGCCGGGATTAAACCAGCTGTCAATGAAAAGCGGGGTAAAGAATTTGGCGAACATAATAGAGGCCCAAATCATTACTATTGTCATACATATAAACCATTTGGAAAGGTTTATCGTATATACACGCATCAGTTTAAATGACGTCAATATGAGAAAGACGGGTATCAAAAAGGCCGGAAGTCCGAAACATTGCTTGATGAAAAAGTATGATGTGTATGCTCCCAAAGAGCCGCAACTATTTTGAAATTCCCTCTTGACATTCATGATTTCTCCCGGGCGCGGTTCCGCAATGAGGCCTTGGTCGGCTGCTCCTGTGGTAAAAAAGGATATGAATGACAAAATGAGGTATATCGAAACGACAAATGCAATGACGCCTATCGTAAAGTTTAACTTCTCGTTTTGGAATATATTACTGAAACCAATGGCATCACTGAGTGATGTCACTTTGTTCTCTTTTTTTTTCTTTGCCATATTCAAACATTACTCAAATCTTTTGCAAAAGTAGCAGAAAAAACTTATATTTTACAATAAACTCACTGGTTTTTTGTAATTTTGCACGTTGAAAATAGTTACTGAATGAAAAAACTATTATATAGCAAGTACGACAAATCTCATATAAAAGATTTGCCTCGCGTGTTGTTTGAAGGACGCATAATTGTGGTTGTTTCTCAAAACGAGGCGCAGCGGGCTGTCGACTATCTGTTGGCGCAGCCCATTCTCGGGGTGGATACGGAGACCCGTCCTTCATTTAGAAAAGGCGTTGTTCACAAGGTCTCATTGCTCCAAGTGGCATCCCATGATACCTGCTTCTTGTTTCGTTTGAATTATACCGGCATGACGGCCGACATCATTCGTCTTTTGGAAGATAAGACAGTACCGAAGATAGGGCTTTCTCTTCATGATGATCTTATGATGCTTCATAAGATTTCTAATTTTACTCCCGGTAACTTTATTGAGCTTCAGCATTGCGTGCGTGAGCTGGGTATAGAAGACCTTAGCTTGCAGAAACTGTATGCAAACTTCTTCGGTCAGAAGATAAGCAAGACGCAACGGTTGACCAACTGGGAAGCTGATGTGTTGAACGACAAGCAGAAGCTATATGCCGCGACGGACGCATGGACGTGCATAAGATTGTATGAAGAGCTTATGCGACTTAGACAGACTGGCGAATATGAACTGATTAAAACTGATGAAGATGACAATGTACAAGCAGATATATCTAAAGCGGGGTAAGGAGGAAAGCCTGAAGCGCTTCCACCCGTGGGTGTTTTCCGGTGCCATCCACCACAGTGACGAAGGAATAGAAGAAGGAGAGACCGTAAGGGTGCTGACGTCCGATGGGCGATTCATTGCCGTTGGACATTATCAAATCGGTTCCATTGCGGTGCGCGTGTTGTCGTTTCGCGATATAGCCATCGATTCGGCATTTTGGCGTTCGCGTCTGCAGGCCGCTCTATCCATGCGTATTGCTGTCGGCATAGCGGACAATCCGCAGAACAATACCTATCGGTTGGTGCATGGCGAGGGCGACAATATCCCGGGACTCGTGATTGACGTCTACGGTCAGACGGCCGTGATGCAGGCCCATAGCGTAGGAATACATGTTTGCCGCCTTGATATAGCCAAGGCGCTGGTCGACGTTATGGACGGAAGAGTGGCCAATGTGTTCTACAAGAGCGAGACAACGCTACCATTCAAAGCCGACCTCGGTCAGGAGAACGGATTCATATATGGCAGCAGCGACGACAATATCGCGATAGAGAACGGTCTTAAATTCCGTGTAGACTGGTTGAAGGGTCAGAAGACCGGATTCTTCGTTGACCAGCGGGAAAACCGCTCGTTGCTTGAGAAATACTCGCATGGTCGTCGCGTTCTCAACATGTTCTGCTACACGGGAGGCTTCTCTTTTTATGCAATGAGGGGTGGGGCAGAACTCGTCCATTCGGTGGACAGCAGTGCCAAGGCCATCGAACTGACGCGGCAGAACGTCGAACTGAATTTTCCGGGCGACGGACGTCACGAGGCTTACTGTGAAGACGCCTTCAAATATCTTGAAGACGCCGGTTCAAATTACGACCTGATAATCCTCGATCCGCCCGCTTTCGCCAAGCACCGCGCGGCCTTGCATAACGCACTGAAGGGTTACAGCCGTCTCAACGCCAAGGCTTTTGAGAAAATCAAGCCCGGCGGCATACTGTTTACGTTCTCCTGCAGCCAGGTGGTCACGAAGGATAACTTCCGCAACGCCGTCTTTACGGCAGCCGCACTTGCCGGCCGTAAAGTCCGCATCCTGCACCAGCTGCACCAGCCGGCCGACCATCCCGTCAATATCTACCATCCGGAGGGAGAATATCTCAAAGGCCTTGTGCTATATGTAGAGTAGAGCCGTGAGAATCGAAGAGACCGTAACGTCATATATCGCCCGCCATAATCTGCTCAACAGAGCCGGGCGTCATATCATAGCATTGAGCGGAGGAGCCGACAGTGTGGCTCTTCTGCTCATTCTTTCGGGCCTCGGTTATAACGTCGAGGCCGCCCACTGTAATTTCCATTTGCGCGGTGAGGAGTCCGACCGGGACGAGGATTTTGTCAAATCCCTGTGTCAGTCACGCGCCGTTCCACTCCATCTCGTCCATTTCGATACGGTTGGTTATGCGTCATTGCATAAAGTCTGCATCGAGATGGCTGCCCGTCAACTTCGTTACAACTACTTTGAACAGCTGCGCCGTGACATCGGTGCGGCTGACATCTGTGTCGCCCACCATCGCGATGACAGCGTCGAGACAGTGCTGATGAACCTCGTCCGCGGAACAGGATTGCGCGGACTGACGGGCATCCGTCCCGTCAACGGCCATATCAAGCGTCCCCTCCTGTGTCTCAGTCGACAGGACATAGAGCGCTATCTTGCCTCGGTCGGACAGGCATACGTCACCGACAGCACCAATCTCGTGGACGACGTCGTGCGCAACAAGCTGCGTCTCAACATCATTCCGCTCCTGAAAGAAATCAATCCCGCCTTTTCCGAAAACGTCAGCCGGACTGCCGCCCATGTCACCGATGCCGTCACCATGCTTGACGCAGCGACCGTTGAGGCTATAAAAAAGGTTGTTAAGGATTATGATGGCGGTGTCGCGGTGGATATAGATAAGCTCCAATCCGAGCCGTCACCGGCCTATCTCTTATATGAAATCCTGCGCCAATACGGTTTCAGTCCGGCGCAGACAGAGCAGATTCATGCCAGCCTTGACGCCCCGTCCGGCCGCCTTTTCGCTTCTTCGAGCCACGAACTGCTCATCGACCGCGGGCGTCTGCTCATAGAGCGCAATCTCCCCGCCATCCAACCGCAGAAGATAATCGAAGACGGAACATACGTCTTGAAGTCCGGCGCCCGTCTGAAAGTCGGCATGCGGGCGATAGACGACAGCTTCGTCCTGTCCCGTTTGTCCGATACGGTGTGTCTTGATGCCGACAAGATAGTTTTTCCGCTCACGTTGCGCTCTGCCGCCGAAGGCGACCGTTTCGTTCCTTTCGGCATGAAGGGGACAAAACTTGTGAGCGACTATCTCACCGACCGGAAATATTCCATCTTCCGCAAGCGCCGCCAACTCGTTCTCACCGATGTCTCCGGACGCATCGTGTGGCTTGTCGGCGAGCGTCCGGACAACAGGTTCCGCATAACGGAGGGGAGCCGTAGGGCGCTGGTGATGACAATAATGAAGGAATAGAAGGTTGCAACAATTAGTTTATAATTTGAACACAGAGACACGGAGACACAGAGCTTTATTGTCCTCTGTGTCTCCGTGTCTCTGTGTTCAGAAAACATATTAATAAGGTAATTATAAAGACCTGCTTAAAAGAAGATAGAGGGAGACAAAGACCATTGTCTGATGTCGCCCTCTATCTTTTTTTATTCTCCCTTTATCTCCTTATGAAGAGCATCTCATCCGAACGTCAGCTCTTCCTTGCCGTCCTCTTTGCTGATTCTTATGGTGTCTCCCGGCTTCAGGTCGCCGTTGATGATCATTTCGCTCAGCCCGTCCTCTATGTGGTTTTGGATGGCACGTTTCAGCGGGCGTGCACCGAACTGGACGTCATAACCCTTGGTCGCCACAAACTCTTTGGCTTCGTCACTGATTTCCAGATGGTAGCCGAGACCCTCGACACGCTTGAATAGACCGCTCAGTTCGATGTTGATGATTTTCTTTATAGCCTCGAGGTCAAGTTGGTCAAACGTGATGATCTCGTCCAGACGGTTGAGAAATTCGGGTGAGAACTGCTTGCTCAGTGACTTCTGGATGATGCTGCGGGCGTACTCCTTGTCCTTGTCGTTGAGCGCAAGTCCGACACTCGCCGCGTTGAATCCCACACCGCGTGAGAACTCCTTAAGTCTCTTCGTACCGGCGTTGCTCGTCATGATGATGACCGTGTTGCGGAAATCCACAAACCGTCCGTTGCCGTCCGTGAGCCGTCCCTCGTCAAGCACCTGCAGCAGCAGATTGTATATATTGCCGTGAGCTTTCTCAATCTCGTCCAGCAGGATGATGGAGTAGGGGTGGCGGCGTACCTTTTCCGTGAGTTGGCCACCCTCTTCGTAGCCGACATATCCCGGAGGTGCACCGATGAGGCGTGACACATTGAAGCTCTCCGTGTATTCGCTCATGTCGATGCGTATCAGAGCATCACTCGAGCCGAACATGAATTCGGCCAGCTTCTTCGCCAGATAAGTCTTTCCGACACCGGTCGGGCCGAGGAACATGAACGCTCCGATGGGGTGGTTGGGATCTTTCAGCCCCACGCGGTTGCGCTGTATGGCCTTCACCATCTTCTCGATGGCGGCATCCTGGGCTATCACCGCGCCTTTCAACTCTGCGGCCATGCCCTTCAGACGGATTCCCTCGGCTTCCGCCATGCGCTGTACGGGGACACCCGTCATCATCGACACCACGTCGGCCACGTCACGGTCCGTCACATTCTGTCGCTCGCCGCTCTCTCCGTTGCTCCACTTCTCGTTGAGTTCCTTCAGTTCGGCCTCCAACTCTGTCTGGCGGTCGCGGTAGCCGGCGGCCAGCTCAAAGTTCTGGCTTCTCACGGCGCTCTGCTTCTTCTCCTTTATGAACGCAATCTCTTTTTCCTTGGCTGTTATCTCCGGCGGAATCTGCGCGTTGCTCAGATGAACGCGCGAGCCCACTTCGTCCAATGCGTCGATGGCTTTGTCCGGAAACTGTCGGTCGGTTATGTAGCGTTCTGTCAGTCTGACACAGGCCGTCAGGGCTTCGTCCGTATAGTTCACATGATGGTGGTGCTCATATCTGTCCTTTATGTTTGACAAGATCCGGAGCGTCTCGTCAGCTGTTGTCGGTTCGATGAGCACCTTCTGGAAGCGGCGCTCCAGCGCACCGTCCTTCTCGATGCTGTTACGATATTCGTCCAGCGTCGTGGCACCGATACACTGTATCGTGCCTCGTGCCAATGCCGGTTTGAGGATATTGGCCGCGTCCATGCTTCCCGGAGTCGAGCCGGCTCCGATGATCGTGTGTATCTCGTCGATGAAGACAATCACGTCGGGATTCTGCTCAATCTCCTTTATCAGGGCCCTGATGCGTTCCTCAAACTGTCCCCTGTATTTCGTTCCGGCCACGACAGCGGTCATGTCCAGACTGATGAGACGCTTGTTGAAGAGGATGGGGGAGGTGTGGCGCGTGGCGATGAGCTGGGCCAGTCCTTCGACGATGGCACTCTTACCGACGCCCGGCTCACCTATCAATATAGGATTGTTCTTCTTTCTGCGGCAGAGGATTTCTATCACACGCGCAATCTCTCGCTCTCGTCCTACAATCGGGTCAAGCTTTCCCTCTGCGGCAGCCTTTGTCATGTCCACACCGAAGTTGTCCAGGACAGGGGTCTTTCCCGCCGTCCTCTGTGTCTTTGTCGCGGTCTGGCCTCCGTTGCCGTTAGCAGCGTTGTCGGCATGTTGCTCCTGTCCGACAGGTTCGTCGTCTTCCTCCTCGTCCGGAAGCCCGATGCCGTCCTTGACACCGCTTTTCAGATGCAGGAGGGTCAGCACATCATCATAGTTCATATTGTTGTCTTCTAATATCTCTTTGGCCCCGTTGCTCACTTGGTCGTGGAGGATGGCCAACAGCAGATGCTGCTCGTCCACTCGTTTGGTTCGTTGGATGCGTGCCTCAAGCACAGCGAGTTTCAGGATGTTGCTTGCCTTTTCGTTCAAGGTGGGCTCTGCCGTAGATAGCGGCAGGTTCAGCTCGTCCTCTCTCACCTTGTTCTCCAGTCCTGTCCTGACGGACTGTATGTTGATGTCGAGCCTGTGGAAGACATCAATCACCGGCCCTTCTTTTATCCTGAGCAGTCCCAGCAGCAGATGTTCCGGTCCCACAGACCGGCTGGCAAGGCGTGAAGCCTCTTCTTTGCTGTATGCAAGTATCTCAGATACTTTGGGTGAAAACTGACTGGTCATATTATCTTATTCTCGTTTTACCTTTAATATAATTATGTCGCAAATATACAAATTATATTGCAAATGCCGTGCCAAAATGTGGAATAAGAACATATTGAGGCGGTATTTGTGTCATAAATCAAGTGTCGGTGTATTCTTAACGGGGCCGCAACGGACTCCCACAAGTAGGGTCGCGACCCGTCGCGACCGCCTCCATGCCACATAACCAATCGCCTGAAGAAACGTGCATATAAGCCAACAGACCGCGTTGAATCAGTTGGCAAGGAGGCGGTCGCGACGGGTCGCGACCCTACTTGTGGGAGTTCCGTAGCGCCATCACTGAAAGGCTTCCAAGTGGTGTTGGTATATTGGTGTAAATAGAGCAAAAGATATGTCGCAAATCACTCCAAATGTCGCTATGAAACTAATAAAATCGGATGAAAATAAAAGTTAAAACGTCCGCTAAATTCAGAAATTTACGTAGTTTTACGTAGTCGGAAATTATGAGAAAAGAGGGTGGAAACGTCCTTTCGGTGTCGCAATTTCAGTGCCGCCGCGACCAACGGGGCCCTCCCGGGGTCGCAGCGGCATTGCTTTTGTCGTCCAACGGCGTGCCCGTTGCGATGCAACGAGGGCCCCGTTGCAACCCCGGGAGGGCCCCGTTGGTCGCGTCCAAAATCCCGACAAAAATCCCGTTGTGTGTAACCATCGGAATATCAGCACGTTGCGAAAAACGCGCAAAAACTCGATTTTTCGGACCAAAATGTTGATTTCTGAAAACCGTGAACCATTAACATACGTTAAAGTAAAAATAGTTCCGAGTCATTTTCTGTTCAAATCCCGCCTCTTTGACTGTCGTGTCAATGTGTGTTCGCAATGCGGCAGTGCCCCTGTCTTTATTATGTATAGCCGTGGTCATGTGAACGTCAAATGGCGGGTGAACCATGTATATTTACAGCAAGGCTTATTTAAAATTGCTTAAATACTTTCGTGGATGGGAAAAAAGTTGTAATTTTGAAAGCTGAAAATACATAAAATGCGCCCAGCGGGCCTGAAAATGGCCTTAAACGGCGTTTTGGGCAAAAAAGACGTGTGTCGCGCCGAGGATGCAGACAGGTCGTCGCGACATACGGTATAGAAAGGTGTGAACAAATTTACAGTATAATAAAATTAAATGGATCAGACATTAGATCAAGACAGAATTATCAAAATCAATATCGAGGAAGAGATGAAGTCTTCGTATATCGACTACTCCATGTCGGTCATCGTGGCTCGTGCTCTTCCTGATGTTCGTGACGGATTCAAACCGGTGCACCGCCGCATCCTCTACGGTATGATGGGGTTGGGCAACACCAGTGACAAACCTTATAAGAAATGTGCGCGCGTCGTCGGTGACGTGCTTGGTAAGTACCACCCCCACGGCGACAGTTCCGTTTACGGAGCCCTTGTCAGAATGGCACAAGAGTGGAACATGCGCTACACGTTGGTCGACGGACAGGGTAACTTCGGTTCTGTGGACGGAGACTCTCCCGCAGCTATGCGTTACACGGAGTGCCGTCTGTCGAAGATGGGTGAGCACATCATGGATGACCTCGAGAAGGAGACCGTCGACATGACGGACAACTTTGACGGTACGCTGCAGGAGCCGTCGGTCATGCCGACCAAGGTGCCGAATCTGCTCGTGAACGGCGGCAACGGTATTGCCGTCGGTATGGCGACCAATATCCCCACGCACAACTTGGCTGAAGTCATAGACGGATGTTGCGCATATATAGACGATCCGGACATCGACACGGACGGACTTATGCGCTATATCAAGGCTCCGGACTTCCCTACGGGTGCATATATATATGGTATACAGGGCGTGAAAGACGCCTATGAGACCGGTCGTGGCCGTATCGTGATGCGTGCCAAGGCAGAGATAGAGAGCGGCGACACCCACGACAAGATTGTCGTGACGGAGATACCCTACGGTGTCAACAAGGCCGACCTCGTCAAGTATATAGCCGATCTGGCCAACGAGAAAAAGATAGAGGGCATCAGCTATGTCAACGACGAGTCCGGCCGTCAGGGTATGCGCATCGTTGTCGATGTGAAGCGCGAGGCGAATGCCAATGTCGTGCTTAACAAGCTGTTCAAGATGACAGCCCTTCAGAGCTCATTCTCAGTCAATTGCATCGCTTTGGTAAAGGGACGTCCGAAGCTCCTTTCGCTGCGCGACTGCGTGCGCCACTTTGTTGACCATCGTCATGATGTCACCATACGTCGCACCAAGTTTGACTTGAAGAAGGCGCAGGACCGCGCCCATATCCTCGAAGCGCTCATCGTGGCCTGTGACAATATCGACGAGGTCGTTCACATCATCCGTGCCTCGCGCACACCGCAGGAGGCTGTGGAGAACCTTAGAAAGCGTTTCGACTTCGACGAGGTACAGGCAAAAGCCATCGTCGACATGCGTCTGGCTCAGTTGACAGGCCTCAATATGGACAAACTGCACAAGGAGTATGACGACCTTCAGGCTCTCATAGCCCGCTTGCAGGCTATCCTCAACGACCCCGAACTGTGCAAGCAGGTGATGAAGGAGGAACTGCAGGAAGTCAAGGAAAAATATGGTGACGACCGCCGCACGGAGATAAAATATTCCAGCGAGGAGTTCAACGCCGAAGACTTCTATCCCGATGATCCAGTGGTCATCACCATCAGTCATCTCGGCTATATCAAGCGCACGGCACTGTCGGAATTTCGTGAGCAGAGCCGTGGCGGTGTCGGCAGCAAGGGCGCGCATACACGTGACGAAGACTTCACCGAATATATCTATCCGGCAACGATGCACAACACACTGTTGTTCTTCACTCAGAAGGGCCGTTGCTATTGGTTGAAGTGTTATGAGATACCGGAGGGCACCAAGAGTGCCAAGGGCCGTGCCATCCAGAATCTGCTCAATATCGAGTCCGATGACGCAATCAACGCCGTGCTTCGCATCAAGAAGTTTGATGATGAGGAGTTCCTCAAGAGCCATTATGTCGTGTTTGCAACAAAGAACGGCACGATCAAGAAGACTTGTCTTGAGGCTTACAGCAGACCGAGGGCAAACGGTGTGAACGCAATCAACATCGTCGAAGGTGACCAGGTGGTCGGCGTTCGCCTGACAAACGGCAACAACGAGATTATTCTGGCCAACCGCAACGGTCGTGCTATCCGCTTCAATGAGAATGAAGTCCGTGTCATGGGCCGTGTGTCAACGGGTGTGCGCGGTATGCGTCTGGATGGCGGCGACGACGAAGTGGTCGGCATGGTCTGCGTGAATGACCCGCAGACGGAGACGATTATGGTGGTCAGCGAGAAGGGCTACGGCAAGCGCAGCGACATCGAGGACTATCGCAAGACGGCACGTGGAGCCAAGGGAGTCAAGACTCTGAGCATCACGGAGAAGACAGGACGACTCGTCGCAATCAAGGTTGTGACAGACGACAATGACCTGATGATTATCAACAAGAGCGGTATCCTGATTCGTCTGAAAGTCGCGGACGTACGTGTGATGGGTCGTGCGACACAGGGTGTGCGCCTGATTAACCTCACGAAGAAGAACGACACCATAGCCGGCGTATGTAAGGTGATGAGCGCTGCGGATGAAGAAGCCGTGGAGTCGGAGACCGAAACAACCGGTGAGGTGGTGACGGAAGAATAAGGAAACTTTATTTTAAAACTATACTACAATGAAAAAATTAACGATTTTCGCAGTTATGGCAGCGATGGCTACCACTGCAGTTGCGCAGGACGACTTGGTGAAACAAGCCAAGAAACTCAGTGACAAAGGCCAGATGGAAGAGGCTGTAGCTCTCCTCAAACCGGCTCTGACTTCTGATCAGACGCTCGACAAAGCCAAGGCTTGGAACGTGATGAGCGAGATACAGCACAAGATATTCATGGTCGGACAGCAGATCGAAGCGGAGAATAAGGTTAAACAGACCCAAACTCCATACGATACGACAGCCATGTATAATGCTTTCCTGGCTTCGCTTGAGGCCGCGATGAAGTGTGATGAGTATGATCGTCAGCCGGATGAAAAGGGAAAAGTGAAGCTGGCATACCGCAAACAAAATCAGGATAGGTTCTTCACACAGCGCCTCATTGCTCTTCAGGCCGGACAGCATGAGTATCAGAAGAAGAATAATGAAGGGGCGATGAAAGCATGGGGACTCTATGTGGACAGCAATTCAGACCCATTGTTTACCGGCATCGATATGACTTCGGATAACTATCTGATCGACTTTGCCTACAATACAGGTCTTCTTGCTTACACCTTGAAGAAGTATGATCTGGCCAAGAAGTATGCGGCGATAGCAGCAAATGACGCTGAGAAGGCCAAAGAGGCAAATGAGTTGGTCATCTTCTCTATGCGCGATGGCGCAAAGACTGCCGCTGACTCAGCCGTGTATGTAAATAAGATAAAGGAGCTTCATAAGCAAAATCCTAACGAAGATCGCTATTTCAATCTGCTTCAGGACTACTATGTGAAGTCCGGCAACATGGAGGCACTTGGCAAATGGGCTGAAGAGGAAATCGCAATGAACGCTCAGAACAAGATGGCTTGGGCGCTGAAAGGCGAGGTCCTCATGAACACACAGAAGTGGGACGAAGCCGTGGCTGCATACGTGAAGTCAGCAGAGATTGATCCGACTTTCGTTCAGGTTATCTTCAACGCCGGCGTTTGCCTCAACTCTAAGGCCATTGAGATGAAGGACCAGTTGGCAGACAAGAAGACAGGCAACCTGACAACGGCAAATTTCAATAAGATTAAGGAAGTCCTGATGGAGGCAAAGGTACATCTCGAGAAAGCTCGCGAACTCGATCCGACGCAGGAGAAGGTAAAGTGGGCTTATCCGCTATATCAGATTTATTACACCGTAGGCGACAAGGCAAAATCTGCTGAGATGGAAGCACTGTTGGAGAACAAATGAGAATACATGAACTTTAAATGAAGAAGCTGATATCATTAACGCTTCTCTTACTATTGATAACACCGTGCTTGAGAGCTCAACGAAAAGAGATTTCTCAAGCACGGTCTTATCTGAAGAGCGGCAAAGACTTGGATAAGGCGGAGAAACTCATCATGGAGATTTTCTCCAAGGACTCTGTCAATATGGGTAATCCGAAGTTGCATGTCCTTCTGTATCAGATTGTACAGAAGCAATACAGTATCGGCAACGAGAAACTTTATCTCAAGGAAAAGTATGATACAGCCTCTCTTTTTAATCTGACCAAGCGCATGTTTGCCTTGGCCGAGACGATAGACACGCTTGACGCCATGCCGGACAAGAAGGGACGGGTGGTTTTGGACTATCGCAAGAAACACGCATCAGAACTTGACGGGTACCGCCCGAATTTGTTCAATGGCGGTATATATTTTGTGCGCAAAAGTGACTATCAGACCGCTTATACCTTCTTTGACGCTTATTTGGATTGCGGTCGTCAGCCTCTATTTGAGCAATATGACTATAATAATACAGACAGTAAGATGCCTTTGGCTGCTTATTGGGCCGTATATTGTGGTTTTAAGCAGGAGAATCCGAACCGGACCTTACATTATTATGATATCGCGCGTAGAGACACCTCGCGGCTGCGTTATCTCCTTCGCTATGCTGCGGAAGCATACAACAGGCTTGGCTGTGACTCCGCTTATGTCAATACGCTGCGCGAAGGTTTTGACAGATATCCCAAATTCAAGTATTTCTTTCCTCGTCTTATAGACTATTATGTCGGCAAGGACTGCGTTGACAGCGCTTCTGTAATAGCAGACCGGGCATTGTCAGTGGACAGTCACGATGCGTTATTTCTGCTTGCGAAATCCACATTGCTGCTCAACATGGGGAAAGACGATGCTTGCATCGCAATCAGCGACACCCTAATCCATATCAACGACACCATTCCTGATGCTTATTATAACGCAGGAACGGCATATTTGAACAAGATTGTGAAGATAGAAAAACAATCGGTGAACACGCGGAAGGATAGGATGTTGATCAAGGAACTGTATCGGCTGGCGTGTCCTTACATGGAAAAATATCGTGAATTGATGCCGGATGATAAGTCAAAATGGGCATCCGCACTTTACAGGATATATCTCAATCTGAATCAAGGGAAGAAATTTGAAGAAATAGACAAAATCCTGAACGCCAAATAGGAGAGGGGGAAATCGTCTGTTTTTGTGCTAAAAAATATAAAATATATATTGGCGCGGCGTTACATTGATGGAATTTTTATTACCTTTGTGAAATCTAATTAATTGATATTTAACTTATAAGATTATGGAAAATAACACCCAGCTCATTGCCCAATGTGAGGCAAAAGCCCAGCAATGGCTTACTCCGGCCTTTGACGAGGAGACCCGAAAAAGTGTACAGGAAATGCTTGCGGACACAGATAAGACCAATCTTATCGAGTGCTTCTATAAGGATTTGGAATTCGGAACGGGCGGTCTGCGCGGCATTATGGGCGCAGGAAGCAACAGGATGAACATATATACTGTCGGAATGGCGACTCAGGGATTTGCCAACTATCTGAAAAAGAATTTTGCCGGACGTGACAGCATCTCTGTCGTTGTCTGCCATGACTGTCGCAACAACAGCCGTCTGTTTGCCGAGACAGTTGCAAACATCTTCTCCGCAAACGGCATAAAGGTTTATCTTTTTGACGATATGCGCCCTACGCCGGAGTGCTCTTTCGCAATCCGTTATCTCAAGTGTCAGGCCGGTGTCAACGTTACGGCAAGTCACAACCCGCGTGAGTATAACGGTTACAAGGCTTACTGGGAGGATGGTGCTCAGGTGCTCGCTCCCCACGATACCGGAATCATCGACGAAGTGAACAAGGTCAAGGTTGAGGATGTCAAGTTCGCGGGCAACAACGAGCTTATCCAGATCATTGGAGAAGACATTGATAAGGTTTATCTGGAGCGCATTAAGGAAATCTGCATCGATCCCGCTGTTATCCAGCGTCAGAAGGATCTGAAGATTGTCTACACTCCGTTGCATGGCACCGGTATGACAATGATACCCCGCTCGCTGAAGTTCTGGGGCTTTGAGAATGTCCACTGCGTTGAAGAGCAGATGGTGAAGAGTGGCGATTTCCCCACCGTCGTATCTCCGAATCCCGAGAACGGCGAGGCTTTGACGCTCGCTCTGCGTGACGCAAAGGCTATGGATGCCGACATCGTGATGGCCAGTGATCCGGATGCAGACCGCGTGGGAATGGCTTGCAAGAATGATAAGGGCGAGTGGATACTCATCAACGGCAACCAGACATGCCTCTTGTTCCTCTACTATATCATTACAAACCGTAAAGCAACAGGCAAGATGAAGGCCGGCGACTTCATCGTCAAGACCATCGTTACGACCGAAGTTATCCGCAAGATTGCCGAGAAGCAGAACATCGAGATGCGTGACTGCTACACCGGTTTCAAGTGGATTGCCCGTGAAATAGCTATATCAGAGGGCAAGCAGCAGTACATCGGCGGTGGCGAAGAGAGCTACGGATTCCTTGCTCAGGACTTTGTCCGCGACAAGGATGCCGTTTCCGCATGCTCACTGTTGGCCGAGATTTGTGCATACGCAAAGGATCATGGCAAGACACTCTATGACCTGCTCATGGATATCTACCTCGAATACGGTTTCTCTAAGGAGATGACGGTCAACGTCGTTAAGCCCGGCAAGAGCGGCGCAGACGAAATCAAGCAGATGATGACCGACTTCCGCAACAACCCGCCACAGGAACTCGGCGGCAGCAAGGTCGTTATGTGGAAAGACTATCAGACTCTGGAGCAGACCGCGGCAGATGGAACGAAGACCAAGCTCGACATGCCTACGACAAGCAATGTGCTCCAGTGGTTCTGCGAAGACGGCACAAAGGTGAGCGTCCGTCCTTCCGGAACAGAGCCGAAGATAAAGTTCTACATCGAGATCAAGGACAGTTCAATGAAGTGCGCCGGCTGCTATGAGCGTTGCTCTAATGACGCCGATGCCAAGGTTGAGGCAATCAAGAAGGCCCTCAACCTCTAAAGTCAAATATAATCACGGTAATAAATCAAATCTCCGGAAGTGCGCAATGTGCTTCCGGGGATTTGATTTATATATACTATTCAATAAGTATTCATTATTACTTTATAATAAGTTTTCTGAACACAGAGACACGGAGACACAGAGGACAATATTACTCTGTGTCTCCGTGTCTCTGTGTTCAAATTATAAACTAATTGTTGCAACATTCTTATGGTCTTATATAGACAAGCGCTCTTCTGGTATCCATCCCATTGGCGGCAATGAAAAATCCCCGGAAAGCACGCTCTGTGCCTCCGGGAATTCGCTTTTTCGGCCTGTTATGGCCTCGGGTATTATTTAATAAGTTCTATTGAGCGCTTCAGGAAGGCGTCCAGTGACGCACCTTTCAGCATGCCGTTCTGCAGCAGGGCGAGGTCGATGAGCTGATGAACGATGCTGTTGCCCTTGGCATAGTCAGCGATAACAGCCTTCTTCTTGTCGCGCTGCTCGTTGACTGCCTTCTCCGTGTTCTGAAGGTCGTCCTTCTCCTCCTGTGAGATTTCCTCCGGCTTCTTTCCGTTCTGCGACTGGCGCAGTGCGGCCAGACGGGCCTCCTGTCCCTTGATTTCGCTCACGATAGGCTTCAGAGCGTCAGCCGTGCCGGCCTTGCAGTCCTCCAGAACCTTCTTGATGAGGGCGTGGTCGCTGTTGAGCACGAGGCTGTAGCTGTCAGGCATCTGTGCGTAGAAGCTCATGCCGGCCTGATAGCGGCTCATGTCCTTCATGCGGCGCATATATTCGCTCTGTGTGATGGTCACGGGCGAAGCCTTTTCGCCGAGACTCTGGACCTCGACATAGAAATCAACCTTGTCTATGGACGGAATCTGGGAGCGGAACACAGATGACAGATTGTCACTCTCCTCCTCACCCAATTCGTTCTTCTTGATGTCATCCTTGACAATCAGACGGTCGATGATGTCGCTGTCGACACGTGTGAAGCGGCTCTTCTCAAACTTCTGCTCCAGCATCGAAATCACCGGAACGTCAAGCTGTCCGTCGAGCAGCAGGACGCTGTATCCCTTCTCCTTGGCTGCCTCGATGTAGCTGTACTGGTCTTCCTTGGCCGTGGCATACAGATAGATGAGCTGTCCGTCCTTGTCGGTCTGATTGTCCTTGATGAGTGTCTTGTATTCCTCGAAAGTGAAATACTTGCCCTCGGTGTCCTTCATCAGGGCGAAATCCTTGGCGCGGTCGTAGAAGCTCTCTTCGCTCAGCATACCGTAGTTGATGAAGAGCTTGAGGTCGTCCCACTTCTCCTCATATCCCTTGCGGTCCTCCTTGAATATGCTCTGCAGACGGTCGCTGACCTTCTTGGTGATGTACGTCGAAATCTTCTTCACGTCGCGGTCGCTCTGGAGATAAGAACGGCTGACGTTCAACGGAATGTCCGGAGAGTCGATGACGCCGTGGAGCAGTGTGAGGAACTCAGGAACGATGCCCTCGACCTGATCGGTGACGAACACCTGATTGCAGTAGAGCTGAATCTTGTTTCGCTGGAGGTCGATGTTGGACTTGATGCGCGGGAAATAGAGAATACCCGTGAGGTTGAACGGATAGTCGACGTTGAGGTGAATCCAGAACATGGGTTCGTCCTGCATGGGGTAGAGCGTGCGGTAGAACGACTTGTAGTCCTCGTCCTTGAGCGTGCTCGGAGCCTTGGTCCAGAGCGGTTCCACATTATTTATAATATTGTCCTCGTCGGTGTCGACCTGCTTTCCGTCCTTCCATTCCGTCTTCTTTCCGAAAGCCACCGGCACGGGGAGGAACTTGCAGTATTTGTTGAGTAGACCCTCAATCTTGCTCTTCTCCAGAAACTCCTTGCAGTCGTCGTCGACATAGAGGATGATGTCAGAGCCGCGGCCCTCCTTCTCGGCGTCGTCAATCTCGTAGGCGGGGCTGCCGTCGCAGCTCCATTTCACGGCCTTGGCACCGTCCTTATAGCTGCGTGTGACGATTTCGACCTTCTTGCTGACCATGAACGCGGAGTAGAAGCCGAGACCGAAGTGACCGATGATATTGTTGGCGTTGTCCTTGTATTTCTCCAAAAAGTCGTTGACACCGGAGAAGGCAATCTGATTGATATACTTGTCTATCTCCTCCTCGGTCATACCGATACCGTGGTCGCTGACGGTGATGGTGCCGGCCTTTTCGTCGATGCTGACACGCACGGTCAGGTCGCCCAGCTCATCCTTGAACTCGCCCTTGTCGGCCAGAGTCTTCATCTTCTGTGTCGCGTCAACGGCGTTTGACACAATCTCACGCAGGAAAATCTCATGATCTGAGTATAAGAACTTTTTGATGACGGGGAATATGTTCTCTGTCGTAACCCCGATATTACCTTTCTGCATTATATTAAAATTTTAGTTTCAATTCTATTTGTGAATATGCAAATATCATGCCAAAAGGGTCGCGACCCAATCCGGAGCGTGTAGGAATGTTCATTTCGTAGGAGGGACGTACTGTAATACAGCTCTGAATTTTTCTAACAAAAAGTGTTAAAAAGGCCCTCTAAACGCCTCCATTTTGCCATTCTTTTCCACGAACTGTCTGACGGTCTCAAATATCGCAAAATAGCGCGTGCAAGTGTAACCGACTGACTGCGAGATGGTTATGTCGCAAAATCGCGATTTGTGCAACTTTTTGGGGCCAAAAAGCGGCTTTTTCGGGTCCAAAACGCTGGTTTTTTGCTGCCGTAAGGGCCCCGCGAGGTCGCAACGGCGTGCTCGTTGGATCGCAATGGGGCCGCTTTCGCAATGCAACGGCGGCCCCGTTGCAACCTCGCGGGGCCGCCGCTGCAAAACAGTCGCATGGGAGACACGATTTTTCGACCATTCGGAGTCAAAATACTAACATTTTCGTTTGTCCGAAATTTTTTAGCAACAATGTTTACAATGTCACATATTGGCGAGGGGCGGGGTGGGGTTGTCGTCGGCAGGGATGACTTCCGGTGTCACTCCAAATGTCGTATGAACCGGATTTTTTTATAAAAGGCTATTAAGAAAAGGTCTTTTGTGGAAAATTATCACTGGAAAATGATTAACTTTGCGCTGGACAGAGGATTATCAAATACATAATAAGATATGAAAAATATCGAATCAGACAGACAACTCATAGCGGCGTGCGGACTCTATTGCGGCGCGTGCCGGAAGTATCTTGCGGAGAAGTGTCCCGGTTGTCGGCTCAACGAAAAGGCTGCGTGGTGTAAAATTAGGACATGTGTCCTGCGGAACGGCATTCATTCCTGCGCTGAATGTAGCAAGGATGTGACAGACTGCAAGACATACTCCAATCTCATCGGAAAGATTTTCGCCTTTGTGTTCCGCTCGGACCGTCCCGCGTGCATCCGTTACATCAGGGAGCACGGCGAAGAGGCCTTTGCCGACGAGATGACGAAGCGCAGATGTCAGACGATGAAGAAGAAATGATAAAGCAAAGAGACATTCATTTACAACGGAATAATGTTCTTGTCTGGAATATGGCAAAACATGTAAAATAAGGCGTCGGGAAGTGACGAAATCTGCAAAATAAGGCGTTGGGGGAGTAATCTTGGAGAACATTATTAAGGTGAAAACAAATGATAGAGACCGAAAGACTGATTCTCAGACCGTGGGAGGAAACGGACGCTGAGGCTATGTTCAAATATGCGAGTGACCCGGACATCGGGCCCATTGCCGGCTGGCCACCTCACACGTCGGTGGAAAACAGCCGGGAGATTATCCGGACAGTCTTCGCCGCGCCGGAGACGTATGCTGTCGTGCTGAAGGACACGGGCGAGCCGGTCGGCAGTTGCGGTATAATGTTCTCCGACAGTCTTCACTCTGCGGAGATGAAACAGCGCGAAGCGGAAATCGGCTATTGGATAGGCAAGCCCTATTGGGGACAAGGCCTCATCCCGGAGGCGGTCAAGGCTCTGCTGACAAGAAGTTTCAATGACCTGCATCTTGATGCTGCGTGGTGCGGATATTATGACGGTAACACAAAGTCGAAACGGGTCATCGAGAAATGCGGCTTCAGGTTTCATCATACGAATCATGACGTGGTTTCTCCGCTCGGAGATAAGCGGACGGAGCATTTTTACAGAATGACAAGGGAGGATTTTTATACTCAATAGTGAAGTACGATAAATGAAAATACAGAAATTATGAAAAAAGATTTGTGGAATATGTATAAGGAAAGCTCACGAGGAAAAGATTGTATAGAGCTTTTCAACCCGGAAATCGAAAATATTTCTGAGGGAGCCTTTAATATTTGGCGATATGCTTCAAACTGGGGAGAAGATAAAGTAGAAGACTCTTTCATAGAAGATATTGATGGCATGTTTTGGTTGTGGGACACCAATTTGTCTCAGCGCGGTTTCTTTCCTGATAAATGGACACGCGAAAGTTATCAGAAATTTGCAGAGGAATATGATATTCTAAGACCTTTAGTTGATGATAACGGCGAATTGCAGTATCGTGATGATGAAACCATAGTCTTTGATGAAAGCGCAATCATTTTAAGAAAAGACCAATATCGTATTAAGGCTGCTAATATACCTATCCTGTCGTTGCTTTTCTACTATAGTTTTGAATTCTTCAAACCGATACTTCTCCCAAGACGCTTTGACGTTATTCAAAGAAATTGTGATGCATTGGGGATAGAGATACCTTCGATACCGCGCTCAAAGGATTATAAAGCATACATAAACTATTACTTTGAAATTTGTGAAAAGTGGAACAAATTTCAAAAAGAGCATGAAATGACTGATGCTGAACTTTGTGCATGTATCTATGATTTCGCAAATATGCTCACGGAAACCAGTACCAGTCCTAAACTGCCAAAACCAACAAATGTATGGCTGACCGGCGCAAGTGGCAGCGACTTCGCTTTTCTTGACTCTTTGGGCAAGACGCCAAAAGGAAACGAACAGAGCATCTGGGCTTGTAATGAAAGAACAAGGCGTGGAGACATCATTGTTCTTTATTGTACATCGCCAAGAAGTTATATACACTCCATTTGGAGGTCAAATAGCGGCGGCATATTCAATCCTTTCGATTATTACCATTGCAGGACAACTGTATGTGACGGCATTTTGACTCCACAGATTTCTTTCAAAGACTTGAAGAATGATGATTACATGTCGCAAGTTCCAATTGTTAGGCGTAATCTGCAAGGTATAAATGGCATAGAATTATCTGCGAAGGAGTATTCTGAATTGATACGAATGATAGAAGAAAGAGGGGGAGACAGTGCATCTTTTCCTCAGCTATACGAAGGTTCTAATGTCGATTTTGGTGAAATAACACTTGAAAAGCATATTGAAGAACAGATACTGATTCCTGTGCTTGAAAAACTTGGATATACAAATACTGATTGGACACGTCAACTTTCTCAGAAAGCAGGACGTAAAGAAAAAGCAATACCTGATTTTGTATTCTTTCCAAAAGGCGAAAAGCATTTTGAAAACGCTCCGATGATTATCGAAGCTAAACTTGATATGGCACCAGTCCAAGAGCTTCAGAAAGCGTTTAAACAAGCGTTATCATATGCCCGTTTATTAAGAGCCTCAATCATGGGTATATGCGATAAAGAACGACTTGTTTTATACAAAGTCAATACGGATGGAAGTGCGGATAGGAATAATCCCATTTTTGAGAATCATTGGTCTGCAATATATTCGGATTCAGAAGTTGGTGCAACCTTGAACCATTTGATAGGGAGAGAGGTTGTTGTTAACATCTAACAGATAGTGATATTACACAAACTCAACTAATTTGCGATTCTATATATTTAAAATATATAATAGATATAAGAAACACCAAGAAGTAAAATAGAAATACAATGAAGATACATCAAATAACGTTCAGCCCAACGGGCGGCACGCGAAGAGTCTGCGAATATATATGCGAGGGGATTGACGCGAGGCCGCTCGTGACAGACCTTTGCGTGAAGCAGGGGCAAATCAGAGTGCCGGACATACACGAAGAGGACTTGGTCATTATCGCCATGCCCGTGTTTGCCGGACGTGTACCGGCCTTGGCGGTCGAGAGATTCAAGCATATTCAGAGCAACCATGCAAGGTGTGTGGTTGTGGCGGTATATGGCAACAGGGCGTATGATGACGCTCTGCTCGAAATGCAGGATGTGGCTACGGAAATGGGATTCCGTCTCATTGCCGCCGTCAGCGCCGTTGCCGAACACAGCATCGCCCGGGTGTATGCAGCAGGAAGACCAGACGCAGAAGACCGCAAGGAGCTGGCCGCTTTCGGAGCTGCTATAATAAATAAGTTGGAAGACACGGATACATACATGCCTTTGTCGTTGCCCGGCAATCGTCCATACAGAGCAGGCAACACAGGACCGTTCCCAACGGCAGACGAACGGTGTACAGATTGCGGCACGTGTCAGGAGCTTTGCCCTGCTGACGCCATACCAGCCGACAATCTCAGAAGCGTCAACAAGGAAGCATGTATCTCATGTATGCGCTGCCTCTCCGTATGCCCGACCAAAGCAAGGAACATCGGGCATGTGGAAATGATGGTTACAGAGAAACTGAAAACGTTGTGCGCAACGAGAAAAAGCAACGAACTGTTTTTTAAAAGAAAGAAATAAATAACTAATTATGAGAAAGATATTGGCACAGTTGCATAAGTCCGTGGCAATATAATCATGTTATCCAAAGATTATGGACGCTCTGAACATAAAGAAAGGTAAATCCTGCACACCGCGTAGTTGTGCTCTAAAGCCTTTCAACTTAGAGTTAAGAGATTCAGCA
>JAFULM010000028.1 GCA_017483185.1 Prevotella sp.
AAGACAAGACTATGTCCCTACAACAGATTGGGCTTTTCAGATGTATGGTAGGAGGTAAGCCCCTTTTTGGCAAAACTGATGTAACATGATGTATTTGTGATAGATATGAGTTCTGTTATTTTTTTTACCGGACAGCAATATCTTTTTTTACAAAATCCTCTCTTCCGAACTCTTCGTTTTTCGGATTTTCCATGAGCAATAAGGCCCTTGTTGGTTGTCGCGGTGGCTGACGACGTCCTCTCTGACTCTCCAAAATGTGGCGATTGGGATGCCGTAAGGGCCTTACGGCTCATCGGAACTGCAAAATTTCGCGGTTTTTTGACGCTCCGGAAAGCGCAAAAAAGTGGTCGTCGTCGAGCAACGGGGCCCTCCCGGGGTCGCAACGGGGCGCTCGTTGGATTGCAACGGCGGCCCCGTTGGAATGTCGTAAGGGCCTCGCGGCGACCCCGGGAGGGCCTTACGGCAGGCTCTCGGGATGGGCGTGGAATGATAGGGATTTGTAATTATCTGAAATACAAGGGTATGCGAAAACCGCCAAAATGACACATCGCGAAACTGACAAAAAGTCATGAAAATAACGCTCGCATGCTTGCGAAATTTGAGCGCACGGCGGAAAAATTTTCAAAAGTACCCTGTATTTTTGCCTTTAAATTCGGAATTTTTATGACAAAAATGCCGCGGTCCTGATTTTTGTCGTTTCGGAGGAAGCAGTGTCATGATTAATGTTTATCTTTGCGGACGATAGGCTGCACTCGGCAATTTGAAAGCATGCTTTCATTGCGCTCGTTTGCATTATCTTTGCGGACGACAGGCAGCACCTCCAGTGACTGAGGCTGGGTCAAAACGCAATGTCCCGACCGCGTGTTCTTTTGCATTTTGACAGCCCTTTTGCGCTTGTCAGCATTATTCCTGTATTATCAAAACGAAATCTAATGAATATGCCAATTCTGAAAATGAGAACATGTGTTGAGTATGTGGCAGCGGCGCTGATGCTGCTGGGCTGTGTGGCGGTTCCGATGACATCCGACGGAGCCAATCCGATATTGCCTCTGTGGGAATACATACCCGACGGCGAACCGTATATCTTTGAAGACCCCGACAATCCCGGACGATATCGGATCTATCTGTATGGTTCCCACGACAACCTCGTCACCGAATATTGCGGCCGGGATCAGGTCGTGTGGTCGGCACCGGTGGAAAATCCCAACGAGTGGCGCTTTGACGGCGTCATATTTGAGTCGCGCAGGGATGCCAACGGCCGACTGCTCTATGCCAACGGTCAGGGCGATGTGCTCTATGCGCCCGACGTGGCGTTGGTGACGGCAGCCGACGGCACGAAGACATACTATCTCTATCCCAACAATCAGGCGGGTGGGCGAAATGGCATGGTCGCCCGTTCGTCGCGGCCTGACGGCCCGTTTGAGGTGTGCAACTGGAGTCAGGACAATCCGCGTGCGACGGTCGGTGACCTGAGGTTTGACCCGGCCGTGTTTGTCGACGGAGACAGGATTTACGGTTATTGGGGATTTGAACAGTCGTGGGGCGCGGAGCTGGATGCCGGCAATATGGCGTGCGTCAAGAAAGGCACCCGGGTCGTCAAAGACATGATTGCGGGCAGAAATCAGGACACACTGTTCCGCTTCTTTGAAGCCTCGTCGATGCGTAAGATCAAGGACAAATATGTGTTTGTCTATAGTCGTTGGACCAACGACGGCGAGTTCGGACTGCCTCAGACCAATTATACGCTGGCCTACGCCTACGCCGACTCTCCGCTCGGCCCGTTCACCTATGGCGGCCCGCTGATCGACGGTCGCGGCCGGCTCACCATTCCCGACGGTCGGACGATAGCCACGGCGACGCCCGGAGGCAACACGCATGGGAGCATACTCGAGATTGGCGGCCAATGGTATGTCTTCTATCACCGCCAGTGCGGGACAAACGAGTTTTCACGTCAGGCGATGGTTGCACCGATAGAGGTCAAGGTGACGGAGGGCCCGGGCGGCAAGGTCGAAATCACGGAGGGCGAATATACTTCGGAAGGATTTGAACTCGGTGGGCTCAATCCGCTCGAACGCCACTCCGCCGGCATCGCATGCTATTATACCGGTCCCGAACCGGCGGTGGCCTCATTTCCAAAATTTCGCTTCTCCGGCTCATACGTTGAGGCGTTGAGGCCGAAAATCGAGGAGCGTGACCGCCCGTACGACCTGCGCATCAACCACGCTCCCGTGGTCAACAACACTGCCGGCTCGACCGTCGGATACAAGTATTTCAATTTTGACGCCATTGCAGGTCGCGACGCTCGTCTGCTCGTCAACCTAACTCCCGCCGGCGTCGCCGCGACAGTCAGAATCCTGATGGACAGCCCGTTTGACGGAACGGAAATCGGACGAATCGCCCTTGACGCCGGCATGGAGAAAAAACCGGTGGAACTGGCCGCCGACATCGCTGTCGCCAAGGGCAAGATGGGCAAGCACGCCCTCTTCTTCCTGTTTGACTCTCAGGAGAAAGGGCGTTCGGTCTGCACGCTCAATAACTTTGTGTTCGAGCTCTGACGCAACTACATGATATAAAAGCAAGCGGCCCATTTGCATGGATGTGCAAATGGGCCGCTTGGTTGTTGGGCTTGTCCTGTGACGGAGATTTATTCGTTGGTCTTGTCCGTGATGGCTTGCATGATGAGAGCTTCGAGTTCCTCGCAGAGCTCGGGGTTGTCGCGGAGCAGCGTCTTTGTGGCGTCACGGCCCTGGGCCAGCTTCGAACCGTTGTAGGAGAACCAGCTACCGCTCTTCTGGATGATGCCGTATTCGACGCCAAGGTCGACAATCTCGCCGATCTTTGATATGCCTTCGCCGAACGTTATCTCAAATTCTGTCTTGCGGAAGGGCGGGGCCACCTTGTTCTTGACGACCTTGACGCGCACCTGATTGCCGATGACGTTGTCACCGTCTTTGATGCTCGTCACGCGGCGGATGTCGAGACGCACGCTGGAGTAGAACTTCAGGGCGTTGCCGCCGGTGGTCGTCTCGGGATTGCCGAACATCACGCCGATCTTCTCGCGCAGCTGGTTGATGAAGATGCACGTGGTGTTGGTCTTGCTGATGGTGCTCGTGAGCTTGCGCAGAGCCTGACTCATCAGTCGTGCCTGCAGTCCGACGACGTTGTCGCCCATGTCTCCCTCGATCTCCTTCTTGGGTGTGAGGGCTGCCACGGAGTCGACGACGAGGATGTCGATGGCGGCCGAACGAATGAGCTGGTCGGCTATTTCGAGGGCCTGCTCACCGTTGTCGGGCTGTGAAATCCACAAGTTGTTGACGTCGACGCCGAGCTTGGCGGCATAGAAGCGGTCGAAAGCATGTTCCGCGTCAATGAACGCGGCGATGCCGCCGGCTTTTTGTGCCTCGGCGATGGCGTGGATGGCGAGCGTCGTCTTACCGGATGATTCCGGACCGTAAATCTCGATGATGCGTCCGCGCGGATAACCGCCGACACCCAGTGCGGCGTTCAGTCCGATACTGCCGGTCGGTATGACCTCCACGTTTTCTATCTGTTCGTCGCCGAGCTTCATTATCGAGCCCTTGCCGAAGTCCTTTTCTATCTTTGACATGGCCGCCTGCAACGCTTTCAGTTTGCCTTCTTGCAGGCTCATAGCGGCCTCTTCTTCTTTCTTTGCCATATTGCTAATTATGAATTATGAGTGTTGAATTATGAGTTGTCGGCCGGTGGGCCGATGGCGGTTCCGTTACTCCTACAGCTCCAGGTCGCCGTCGAACACTTCGTGCCACGGCAGGCCCTGTTTGTTGAGCTGTTCCATGAAGGGATCCGGGTCAAACTCCTCGACGTTCCATACGCCCGGCTTGCGCCACAGTCCTTTGAAGAACATCATCGCGCCGATCATCGCCGGCACGCCGGTGGTGTAGCTGACGCCCTGCATGCCCGTCTCGTTGTAGGCGTCCTGGTGCTTGCAGTTGTTATATACATAATAGGTGCGTTCCTTGCCGTCCTTGACACCGCGGATGCGACATCCGATGCTCGTCTCGCCGTCATAGTTTTCGCCGAGGTCCTGCGGGTTGGGCAGCACGGCTTTTAGGAACTGCAGCGGGACGATCTTCACACGTGCCGTCTTGCCGGAGCCGTCGGCCAGCGGAGCTTCATATTCCATTTCGTCGATGCGAGACATGCCGATGTTCTGGATAACGTCGAGGTAGGTGAGATATTGCTGTCCGAATGTCATCCAGAAGCGTGCCTTGCGTATCGTGGGATAGTTTTTTACAAGACTTTCAAGCTCCTCGTGGTGCATAAGATAGCTTTCGCGCGGGCCGATGTTGGGGTAGGTGAGGGGCTTGTGAACCGACAGCGGTTCGGTCTCAAGCCACTGGCCGTCCTCGTAGTAAAGTCCCTTCTGGGTAATCTCGCGGATGTTTATCTCCGGGTTGAAGTTTGTGGCAAAAGCCTTGTGATGGTTTCCTGCGTTGCAGTCGACGATGTCGAGCGTGTGCATCTCGTCGAAGTGGTGCTTGGCCGCGTATGCGGTGTAGATGCCGCTGACGCCCGGGTCGAAGCCGCAGCCGAGTATTGCGGTCAGTCCGGCCTCTTCGAAGCGCTCCTTGTATGCCCACTGCCATGAATATTCGAAGTGGGCTTCGTCCTTCGGTTCATAGTTTGCTGTGTCGAGATAGTTGCATCCGCAAGCCAGACAAGCGTCCATGATGGTCAGATCCTGATAGGGCAGGGCGAGGTTTATGACCAGCTCCGGCCGGTAGTCGTTGAAGAGTGCCTTGAGTTGCTCCACGTCGTCGGCGTCAACCTGTGCCGTGCGTATGTCCATCTTCAGTCCGGCCTTGTGGATGGACTCGACGATTTTGTCGCATTTTTCCTTGCGGCGGCTTGCTATCATGAAGTCAGAGAACACGTCCGTATTCTGCGCAATCTTGAATGCGGCTACCGTGGCCACGCCTCCGGCGCCAATCATCAATACTTTTCCCATTGTTTTAGTTTTATTTGTTATTTTCTTTATTTTGTTGTCTTGACAGTATCTCCGTTGCCCTGTCTTGTCCGAAACGGTGGCAGCAGATGACTGTTGCCGGATGAGACGCGGCGCTTTTGGGCTCCGTCAGCGTATCTCGTCAGCCCTGATGCCAAGAGCCTGCATCAGCGAGTAGCCCAATATCTCCTGTCGGAAATTGCCTCCCGCCATCGGCTGCATGGCAAAGACGGTAATGCGCTTCTCTTCGTCGACACGCCGTAGCGTCTCGCGCACGCGATCATATATGTTATCAGTGTCCGGTATGACCATGACGCGCTTCACGTCCTTGTTGTTGCAGATCACTCTGAGTGACTCGATGAAAAAGTCGGAGGCCGTGGTCATGCTGTCCTCAACGGGCAACGCGCTGAATTGAAATTCGCCTAAGGCATCCTTGAACGCCTTTCCGTCCAGCTCATCGGCATAACTGCCCGGGGTGAAATTGTCCATCTGCGTGCGGTTTTTGGCGTGTATGAAGACGACCTGAGTCTCGTGGTTGCCTTCTCGCAGACCGCCGTCCAGCGCGACGCAATCAATCCAGCGTGCCATGTCGGCCTTGGGGATGCGCCGACCTATCATGCGCTCGAAGTTGACGGTCAGGTCAAAAGCCACACTGTCCACGTAGTCGGCATCGGCAAGTATCACATTCTCACACCATTTGCTGTCGTTAAGATTGTTGTTCATAGTTGCAAAGGTAGTGTAATTTGGCTGAAATGCAAAATTAATCAGTCTAAACTTTTGTGTCTTTGGCACTTGTCGGCCGGAAATTTGGTGAGAAGTTTGGTAAGTAACAGAATTTCACTTATCTTTGCATCGACGGGCGACCGTTTGGCGTATGTTGTGATGCGCCTTCAGTACAGCGGCCTTGTATTGAGAGTATAGAGGCCTTGTGCCGGAGAAGAAAAGAAGCCTTGTGTCGGAGACGTATAGAAAGGTGTAGTTTGTGCCGATGGCTATGGGCGGATGATATTTGTTCAGCTTCACTACGCCGCATTTTGGATAGACCTTAAAAAACTTTGTAATATTGATTTAAATCAATAAAAATATCATATTTTTAAGTTTAAAAATCAAAAAACTCCGTTTGGTACCGACATTTAGGTATAACTTTGCGGCAGATTTAATACAGCACATTTATAGTAATGAACAGTATATTGAATAACCGTCCCGCCTTGAAAGAAGAGGTGGACAAAATCGCTGAGGTCGCCGGTTATCTGTGGCAGAACGGTTGGGCTGAGCGTAATGGAGGAAACATAACGGTCAATGTCACCGAACTTGTGGACGACGAAATACGTCAGATGCCGGCCATTAGTGAGCCCATCAAGATTGGAGTGACACTTCCGCAGCTTAAAGGCTGCTACTTCTACTGCAAGGGTACAGGCAAGCGCATGCGTGATTTGGCACGCCGACCGATGGACAACGGTTCCGTCATCCGCATCCTTGATGATTGCGCAAGCTATGTCATAATCGCCGACAACGCAGTGATGCCTACGAGCGAGTTGCCTTCCCACTTGACTGTTCATGCTCATCTGATAGAGAGCGGTTCGCCCTACAAAGCAACAGTCCATACTCACCCCATTGAGCTCGTCGCCATGAGTCATAACAAGGCTTTCCTCGGAAAGGATGTCCTGACGAAGATTCTTTGGTCGATGATTCCCGAGACAAAGGCTTTCTGTCCGCTGGGACTTGGCATTGTACCTTACACTCTGCCCGGTTCAAACGAATTGGCCGACGCAACGCTTCGCGAGTTGGAGGACTATGACGTAGTCATGTGGGAAAAGCATGGAGTATTTGCCAAGGGACTTGACGTGATGGACGCTTTCGACCAGATTGACGTGCTCTCGAAGAGCGCCAAGATCTACATCAGTTCCAAGTGCATGGGCTTTGAACCGGAAGGCATGAGCGACGCCCAGATGGCCGAAATGACCAAGGCGTTCAATCTGCCCAAATAAAAAATATAAAACAACTACTGACTACATATATAATCATTATTACTTACTATTTATAGTAAAAAAAGTCTCGAAGCTGTGAAGCCCGAGGCTTTTTGCTTTTATATCGGATAAGTTTTGTAATCTTAACGGTTCGCGATGTCTCTCATTGGGGGTGTGCAAGGACATGCGGATGTGGCCGGACGAGTTTCGGTCATGCCGCTTACGGGAGAACCGTACGGCAGGAGACGGGAAGTGAATCTTGTTTAGATCAGCTATAAAGAAAAAGACAGTTGTCAACTATAAAAAGAAGGCTATCTGACAACCACCTTTTTATTGCAGTTGATGTAATATCCGCGTCGGAGAGGTCTCTCCGAAAGTCTCATGCCGCTGAGGGTGTGCCAGTTGTCAGACCGGGATAAACTGGCAATCTGCCGTATGCCGGACGCATCGGCCGTGAAGTTCTTCATCTCGTAGAACGCCGGCATAGCCTTGCCGGTGTTGCTGTTGAAGAGCGGGGCATACCACCAGTTGTTCCGTTGGGTGGTCTCCCACGGATAAGCATTATACTCCATCCACCACCAGAACAGGCCGGTTACGCCACGGTGGCGGTTGAGCATGGTGATAAGGTCGCGGGTGAACTGTTGCTGACCTTCTTCCGTGGAGTCGTAGGCGGGAGTATAGTCATTGTCTGTGGGTAGCCAGGAGTAGGGAGCACCGACTTCCACCACCATGATCTGCTTGTCGGCATATTTCGTTTCGAGAGTGCTTATGGCAGTTTCGAGAGTGCCGATGGTGTTGTGCCAGATGGGGTAGTAGCTCAGACCTATTATGTCGTAGTCCACACCGTCCTTTTTCATTATGTCATAGAAGTTGGTCAGCACGTTCACCTGTGTGGCCCGCTCGGTGTGCAGGATGATTTTGGCCTGCGGGCACACCTCACGGCAAGCTTTGCCGGCTTGTTTCAGCAGGTCGGTGAAGCGTGTCCAGTTGGCTGCAGGACTGTTGGTGAAACATTTCTTGAGCTGTGACTCGTCGGCCTGATATGATCCCCACAACATTCCGTAGCTGATTTCGTTGCCCGTCTGGATCATGTCCGGTTCGGCACCGGCGGCTTTCAGTGCGGTGAGACAATCCTTGGTGTATTCGTAGATTTTTGCCAGCAATCCGTCGTCGGTGAGTTGTGTCCAGTCGGCCGGAGTCCACTGTTTGGCCGGGTCGGCCCACGTGTCGCTGTAGTGGAAGTCAAGCATGAAGTTGAGGCCGGCTTCCTTGATGCGCTTGCCCAGTGCCTTCACGTATTCAAGGTCTTGACAGGCGTTTGCATCCTTGTCTGTCCCGTCGTATTTCTCTGGTGCAACGAACAGCCGAACTCGCATGGCATTCATGCCTCCTTCCTGTTTGAAGAAGGAGATAAGGTCGTCGATGGGCTGTCCGTCCTTGTCAAGATAGCTGGCGCCCCAAGCCTCGTTGGTGGGCAGCAGGGATATGTCGCCGCCCACATATTTGTTCTGTGCCGAAGTGGCAACAGCATTACCCATGATGAGCAATGCTGTTGCCAGAATATTTATGATATTCTTGTTCATGATTTGTTTGTTATTTGATTACGTATTTCTTGCCTTGGTGGATGTACAGTCCGTGGTTAACGGGACGCCTGTCATAGCGTCTTCCGTCAATTCCATACCACCCGCTGTCGTCGCGAGATGTCCCGATGGTCGGCGCATAGATGCCGCTGGTCATGTCTTTGGTCACATCGTTGATTGTATGTTTGCCGTTGCTCATGGTGGTGGAAATCTCGAAGTAGGCGGTCTTGCTGACTCCGGTCTTGTCTACTGTCTGCGGTGAGCCGGTGCCGGTGCTGAATACGAAGTTCACAAGGTCGTTCTTGCTGTCGATGTAGTATTCCTTGCAGTACCATGTCCGGCCATTGACGGTCTCCGTGGTGGTTATTTTGTCGCCCGGCCATGCGGCGGAACTGTTCTTGCTGTTGGTGCCCCACGAATAGAAGTTGATGTTTTTCCAGCCGACCTTATCCGTGCAGACGTAGACCTTGAAGGAGTAAGGCTCGAACGCCTTGATGGCATATTCCTTTGTTGTCATGCCCGTCACCTTGCCTCCTGTCAGCAGAGCCACCTTCAGGGTGCAAGCTTTGTCGATTCTGACAGCGGTGCCGCTGCTCACCTGCTGGCTGCCCGCCGTAGGGGCGGTGCCGTCGAGAGTGTAGACCAGCTTTGCGCCGGCGTCTTCACTCACAGCCGTCAGCGTGACGTCAAACGCCTTGTCGTATGTTCCTGAAGGCTTGTCCGCCCATGCCGTCTCGGAATTTTTTGTGAGGAAATAGGCATAGTGGCTTCCGCTCAGGATGCGGGTGTAGTTGTTTGGTACGGAGAATTTCGTTTCGTCGCCGACGGCAACCATGAGCCGCTTGTTGCCCTCGCCCTTGGCGAATGTCTGGCAGTAGGCCGTGTTGGAGAGATACGAGCCGAAGTCGCTCGTGTTGGTGATACCGGCCAGTTTGCGGGCTTCGATCATGCTCTTCAGTTCCTGCTCGTATGCTCTCCAGTGGGGCTGAAAGATGCAGGGCGTGCCGGGCATGGCCAACAGGTAGGCATTGGCGGTGAGGATATACGGTTCGTTGATGGGGTCCTTTGTGTTGTACTGTCCGTCGGGCACACCACGGTCCTGTATGTCGTGGTTTTCGACGAAAGTGACGGCGTAGCGTCGGAAGTTGGTGTCGTGCATCAGCGTCTTGTGATTGTTGAGCTGTTGCCAGTTGCCCTGATTGATGGCGTCGGTCATTGCGTAGTGGAACTGGAAGTCAAAGGCAGCGCTTTTGTAGTTGGTGGCCTTTATCCATGATGATGTTTCCGACACGCCGCTCCAGTGTTCGCCAACGGAATATTCGATGCCGGCAGCGTCGTTGTAGTCGGCCACATGACTGCCGTCGAAACCTTTCACCATGTCATACCGGAATCCATCATAGCCAAGGTCGTCCTTCAGATACTTGACGTAAGCCTTGATGATGCGCTTGACGTTTTCACTCTTGTGGTCGAGGTCACGGCCTCCAGAGAAGTCTTCGCCCTCATCGTTGTTCGGACTGAGGCTGACGCCTTGGACGTTGGCCTGCTTCAGTGTGGCGCCGCCGTCATCGTTTCGGCAGATGTCGGTGCTCTTGAACTGATATGTCGCGCCGTTATATGTCTCGGCGGGGAAGCCGAACCATCCGTCCGTCTGATGATGGTTGACAACAACATCGGCCATAGTCCTGATACCGTTCTCCTTGAAGGTCTTGATCATGGAGCGTAACTCGGCCTCGGTTCCGAAACTGGAGTCGTGCTGGAAATAATAGTAAGGCATGTATCCCATCACCTGTGTCGTCTCCAGACATTTGCCGCTTTGCGGTACCCATACAAAGTCAATGAATCCTTTCATGCCGGCGGCCTGTGATTCAAGTACGGACCATTGCGAATAGTCGTAGCTGTCCCATGAGAATCCCTGCAGCATGACTCCGCCATACTGTGCCGGCCATCCTTGTGCCTGTATGTTTATTGTTGCGAAGAGGGCAACAATAAACGGATAAAGTCTCTTCATACCTTAAGTTTTTAGTTATATGTTTTTATCTCTCAACAAAGATACACATTATTTATTATATAGTTCGTGTCTTGTTGAAAATCAGTGGAATAATGGTGTGCAAACGATTGCATCCGGTCGTCATTGACGCTTGATTGCTCCGGATTTGTTACGCGGCTCATGTAACGGTGTTACATGGGCCGCGTAACATCGTTACATGGGCCACGTAACACTGTTACATGAGCCGTGTAATAGCACAAAAAAAGGCGGCAAGGAAAACCGTTTTATCCTTGCCGCCCTGAAATTCGCTGTAATACGAAATCTTTCGGGATTATTTTGGCTCAATGGTGCACATTGCCTTGCCCGGACAATTCGGATAGAGAGCGACGTGATATGTTCCGGCCTCCACCGGGATGTTGTCTCCGTCAATGGTCAGGTTGGCCTTGTCGCCGCCCCAGTTGATGGTCCAGGCGTCATTGGCGCGGAACTTGAATGTTCCTGTGGTGAAGGTCAAATCACCTTCCCAGCAGCGATTGTCCTTGTTGTATGTGAGAGGGGTGCTTGCGTCCCATCCGTTGGCGGTCGCGTCACCGATAACACCGATTGTCGTGATGGGAGTCACCGTGATGGTCTTGTCCACCAGACTTGCCTCAAGCATGCAGTAGCCTTCGCTGATGCCTTCGGGGAGATTTATGTTGGCTGCATCGCCGGCGGTGGAGAAGTCCTTACCGTAGTTGAGACCATCCCAGTTTTGCTGTGAACAGAGCTTGAACTCGTTGCCGAGCCATAGGAAGCCCTTGTAGTTGCCGTCGAAAGTCGGTGAGGAAATGGCGTCGTTCTGTGCCCATCCGTTTCCGGAACCTGCGACGTAGAGATATTCCTGAAAGTTGATGAGCTCGACGACGTATGTGCCTTCCATCATGTTCAGCGTTACTTTCACGAAGCGTGCCTCACCGGGATGAACCTTCAGCGAACCTTCGTCGGTAAGCTCGTTGCGGCGTGCCAGATATCCGGTCTCGCCGAGAGTGACGTTGCCGTTGCCTTCCTTGATACCGAACACCATGCTCCAGTCGTTGGCTGCCACGGTCTTGTCGTCGGTGATGGCGAACCAGATGTCACCTTCGTTGTTGATGCACGAAGCGTCGAACATCACGGTGAATATCGGGTCGTCGTAGACGTTCTGCTCACTGTGGGTGAACGGCAGGGTGGTGCAGGTGGGGTCCCATGCCGACGGCTGACCGATGATGTAGTAGTGGTCGGAGATGTCGGGAGCGGTGAGCTTGGCCTTGATGGCGAACTCGCCCGACGTGGCCGTCTTGACGGTTGTCGTCTTGTTTGCAATCCACTGCTCGACGGTGGCGGTCATCGTGCGCTCAACGGGAGCCTTGCCGAAGTTGTCCTCGACATACTTCCTCAGGTCGGCTGCCGCCATCTCGCCGTCGGCTGTCATGTCGTAGCTCGCAGAACCGATGTTCAGCCGGTATGCTGTCTTTGAGTAGGCAGCGTCGGTGGCCGTAGGAGCCACGACATTGCAGACTTTCACGTTCTGCTGCTCTTCGGCTATTGTGGCAAAGTCGATGAGGGGGACTTCTGAAACGCTGCCGTTGCCGAATGTTATTGCCTCTGTTCCCGGGTTGGCCTGCGGCTGTGCCCAGTCTGTGTAGTCGTCATCCGAGCATGAAGCGACGGTGGCGAGGAAGGCAAATCCGAATAATATTTTCTTAATCATAACAATCTGTTTTTATTTAATTACTTTAAGATGAAACGGTAGTAGCCGGTGATGTCGTTGAGGATGATGAGGTATTTGCCCGCAGTCTCAATCGCGATGTTGTCACCGTTTTGCGTGCCGTATCCGTAGAGGCCGTCGCTGATGGGAGTAGCCGGACCGCCGATGTTGAAGTCCCAGTCGCCCTGATTGAACTTGACGCCGCCTGCCGGAAGCTCCATCTCAATCCACCAGTCGTGGTTGTCGGCGCCAGCAACCGTTGTCACAGGCTTCATCGGGGTGTCTTGTGCCCATCCGTTGAAGTCGCCGAGAATGTACATCTGTGCTCTTGTCGTGACGCTTTCTGTATAAGGATCGACCTTCAGCTCGTGCTTGGCGGTGTTCAGGGTTACGGTGTAGTATCCCGGTGCCATGGTGATATTGCCCGAGCCGCCGTCGTTCTCGACAAAGTCGCTGCCGTTCGAACCCCACTGGTGATCCCAGTCGCCGGGAGCTTTCTTGAGCTTGAAGCCGTTGCCGGCGAGATAGCCCGTCCAGACAAATTCGCCGTCGCCGGTCTTCTTGTCGAACTCGTAGTCCTTCTGCGGCTGCATCGGGAAGAGGCTTGTCGGCACATCATCTGCCCAGTTGCCGTCCGCGATGTCACCGCCGATGAGATACCACCAGTTCGGGTCGGCATCCTTCAGCTCTATATAATAAGGTATGGCGCTGATCTTGACCACGTTCGACACTATTTCGCCAAAGGCGTTCATTCCGGCGTCAAGCACGGCCGACTTCAGTCGGATGCTGAGCTCCACCTTTTCCGGAACCGCGCCCTCTTCCCAAGCGTTGAGTTGCATCAAGGCTTTGGCGATGGAAACCATCGGGACGGTTGTCTTACATTCCGTCGTTGTCTCTTCAAGAGTGAAGAAGTCGGCACCAGTGTTGTCTTCCGCAGTGATGTCGAAAGCCTTTTCGAATGTTCCCTTTGTGGAAATCTGGATATAATATGTGGCGACGACGGGAGCGTTTCCGGTCGTATATTGCGGCTGTGACCACGTGAGGTCTATGCTTTCCGTGCGCTCCATGTCAACAGTGCCGTTGACAACGGACGGAGTGTTGAGCTGAAACCCGGTCGGCTGCAGCAGTGTCGGGTTTGAGTCCTGGTCGTCGTTGCAGGAAACCATCATGAGAGCTCCTGCCGCGAGCAGCATTATGTTTGAAAATATCTTGTTCATATTCTAATTGCATTTAATAGATTAATAACCCGGATTCTGTTTGAGGTTCTTGTTGACATTGATGTCGTCATCAGGCAATGCGAAGATATTTCTTGTCTCACTGAAGCTGACACCGTTGGGGTCGCCACCTTTCCACTCCCATTTGTAGTCGCTGCTGCCTCCATAATATCCGTAGCGCACGAGGTCGGTGCGGCGGTGGCCCTCATAATAGAGTTCGCGGGCGCGCTCGTCAAGAATCTGGTTGAGCGAGAACTGGTTCATCGTCGTTGCATGGGCGCGGGTGCGGAGCTGGTTGAGATAGCCCGTACCGGTGGCTGTCGTCATACCGCCGTTGAGCCGTGCGTCAGCCTCTGCAGCGATAAGATAGGCCTCTGCCGAGCGCATGAGGAAGAAGTCGGCGTCCGGACACTTCGGGTCGTGTTGCGCGCCACCGTCGGAATAGGAGTTGCGGAACTTGCCGACCGAATAGCCGCTTGAGAACTCTGTCGGTGTGGTGACAACGAGTTCGCGGCCGATTCCGTGGAAGAGAGCGCGGTCGTCACCGGCAGCAGCCACCATGTCCTCTATGTTGACTGTGGGAGCGTCGGAGTTGGGGAAGAACTTGCTGAGCAGGACGCTGCGGGCACGGTTGCCTGACCACGGGTCACCGCAGCTGGCGTCGGCGGCGTTGACTTCCATGTCAGCTTTCCATGTAGACGATATGAGGAAGTAGGTGCATCCGTAGGCGGTGGTGATGACTCCGTCGTTGAGCAGCGGAAGAACAGCCTCTACGGAAGCGCCGTTCTCGCCGTTGTCACCCATGAAAAGCATCTGGTAAGCTGTCCACTTGCCCTTGCCCGTAGTCCAAAGCTTGTGAGGACCGTTGATCACCTTCTCGGCATATTCCTTAGCTTCGCCCCAACGTTCCTGACCTGTGTAGACCTTGGCGTTGAGATACATGCGTGCGAGGAGCAGGTTGGCTGCATCCTGATCGGCACGTCCGTAGCCGTCGTCCTTAGAGCTTGTGCGTGCGACGGGAGCCTGCATTTTTGCGAGACATCCGTCGGTCGTGGTCTCACCGATAACCGTGGACGGGTCGTCCATGGCGTTGACCGTTACGGCCTTGCCGAGGAGCTCGCCCTCAATCCATCTGAACAGGTCGGCGCGTGCAATCTGATGGGCGTTGGATGCGGAAAGCTCCAATGCGAAGGGCACGTTGCCGTAGAGGTCCATCAGATAGTAGTAATAGAGTGCGCGGAGGAAACGTATTTCGGCTGTGCGGGTCTCGTCTATGCCGCTACACACGTCGAGATAGTGGTTGCAGTAATTGATACCGTTGTAGATGCGATAGTAGAAACCTTTCAACATCGGATGGGCTGCCGTGTTCTGGTTGAAGTTGAAATTGGGAATGCCGGGGTCACCCCAAGCGCAGATAGACTCGTCGGTGCCCAGTTCCTGAGCGTTGAACAGCTGGCGGACAAATCCTGTCGTACCACCGTCAAGACCGTCGATGTCGCAGTCGCCGTCCTTACCGGTCTGTCCGGCGAGCACCATGTTGGCGTAGCACTTGGTGTAGAGTGCCGGCTCGTCGGGAACCATAATCGAGCTTGGGTCGATAGGTGTGACGTCAAGGTCGTTGACGCAGGATGCCAATCCTGCTGTGAGCATAAGAGCTGCTACAGGAAGTATGTTATTCAAATATTTCAGTTTCATATTCATAAATCTTTTAATGAGTTATCAGAAGTTGAGGTTGAGTCCTAACTGAATTGTGAACGGACGGGGATAGATATTGTTGTCGATGCCTTTGGGCCTTTTCGAGTCGTCAGCACTTGAAACCTCCGGGTCGACGCCGTCATATTTGGTGATGGTGAAGACGTTGGTGGCTGCGAGGAAGATACGGCCGGAGAATCCTTTATACACACTGTTTCCGAACAGGTTTTCGAAAGAGTAGCCCAGCGTGATGTTGTCACACTTCAGGAAGCTCGCGTTCTGAACGAAATAGTCGGAGATGACCTTGTCGTATGTCACCCATCCGTTGGCAAGAGACGATGGGGTGATGTTCTGCAGATAGGCGAATGAGGAGTCATATCTCTTCTCCACATTCACGTATCCGGCCTGAGCGTCATTGAAGACGTAGTTGTCGAAGCTCGCGCGGAGAGAGAAGCCGAAGTCCCAGTTCTTATATTGGAGGCGTGAGCTGAGGCCGGCGGTCCAGGGAGCAGCGGGGCTCTTGTAGAAGTAGCGGTCGTCGTCGGTGATCTTTCCGTCGCCGTTGCGGTCGACATAGACACCCTCAATCGGTTTGCCCGCTTCGTCGTAGACCTGCTGGAAGACGTAGAACGAGTTTGCCGGATGGCCCACGGCCTGGGCCTGGACCTTGTTACCTTTACCTGCTGATATGTCGCCGGTCATGACGACTGCTGCGTCGCCAGTGAGTTCGGTGATTTCGTTCTTGTTGTATGTGGCGTTGGCCGTGACCTCCCATCTCCAGTTCTTTGATTGGATGGGGCGCACGGTGAGTGACATTTCGACACCGCTGTTCTCAAGTGAGCCGATGTTTGAAGACACCTGATTTCGGAAGTTGGAGCCTGTAGCAACTGTGGCCGTGTTGATGAGGTCGGTCGTCTTGCGGAAGTAGTAGTCGACGCTACCGGTGATGCGGTTGTTGAGGAAGCTGAAGTCGAGACCGGCGTTCCATGTCTCGGTTGTTTCCCACGAGAGGTTTTCGTTGTAGGCGTCCGGACGATAGAGCAGACCGCTGTCGTTGACACCGTTGATCGGGTAGCGTCCGTTGACGTTGGTGCTGTTGACGTTGTAGGAAGCGAAGTATTTGTAGTTTCCGATGCCGTCCTGCTGTCCGGTCTTACCCCAGCCGAGGCGCAGCTTCAGCTCTGACAGTGCCTTGACGTTCTTGAGAAACGCCTCTTCGCTGATTTTCCATCCGAGGGCTACCGACGGGAATGTTGCCCAGTGCTCCTTGAAGCGTGACGAACCGTCGCGACGTACGGTGGCGGTGAGCATGTAGCGGTCGAAGGCTATATAGTTGGCGCGGCCGTAGAAGCTGACGAGATAGCTCTCCTGCTTCCACTCGCTCTTAGACTCGTTGTAGAGGGTTCCGATCTTGTCCGTCTCGGTGTTTGTCGACGGATAGATTCCGGCGTAGTGGGAGTTGCCCCAATACTTCTTGTGCGACCACTCGTAACCGCCCATTATGTCGAAGTGCTGTGTTTTGGCGAAGTCCTTGTAGTACTGTGCGTAGGCACTGTAAGTGAGGTTGTATTTGCTCTCTTTCGTAAAGCCGTCGTTTCCGTAATAGAAGTTCGTCGGTCCCCACGGAGCGTATGTCGTTTTCTGGTCGCCGTTGGCCCAGTCGCCGGAGAAGTTCATGTGGAGGCGGAGGTCCTCAAAGCCGTGAACCTGATAGTCAACCTCGACGTTTCCCATGTAGTCGCGTGAGTTTGCCCTGTCGTCCTTTTCGTTGAGCATGGCCACGGGGTTTGACGAGGCGTTCTTGTTGTGCATGAGCGGATAGTTGGGGTCGTTCAGCGTCGAGCCGGAAACCATCCAGTCGAAATAGCCGAAGGTGTTGGCGAACTGGCTGTCATTGCTGTAGACGGGCTGTGTCGGGTCCATGCGTGAGGCGTTGCTGATGGCGTCGGTATTGGCATAGCGGTTGCGGGCGTACATGGCCTTTCCGTTGATGTTGAACTTCAGGTGGTCCTTGAAGAACGACGGATTGAGGGTCACGCTGGCTGTCGCGCGTTGGAAGCTGCTGGTCTTGAGAATACCGTCCTGGTCAGTGTAGCCGATTGACACGCGGTAGGGCATATTGGCGATTCCGCCCGAGACGGTGAGGTTGTGGTCGTGGCTGACGGCCGTGCGGAAGATTTTGTCCTGCCAGTCGGTGTTTGCCGGGCCGAGAAGTGCGGCAGCGTCGGAGTTCTCGCCGTAGTAGCTCTTCACGAACTCGCGGTACTGGTTGGCGTCGAGCACGTCGAGGGTCTTTGTCTTTGTCGAGATGGACACGCTTCCGTTGTATGTCACCTGCGGAGCCATGTTCTTGCGTCCTTTCTTGGTCGTGATGATGATGACACCGTTGGAGCCGCGGCTACCGTAGATGGCGGTGGCGGAAGCGTCCTTCAGCACGGTGAAGCTCTCTATATCGTTGGGGTTGACCATGGAGAGCGGGTTGGAGAGGCCCTTCACGCCCTGGTTGTCCATGGCAAGACCGTCGATGACGATCAGCGGTTCGTTGGTGGCGTTGAGCGACGAGCCGCCGCGGATGAGGATTGTAGCGCCGCCGCCGGGAGCGCCGTCGTTGCTTATGACATTGACACCGGCAATCTTACCCTGTATCATGTCCTGAGCGTTGGTGATGAGACCGTGGTTCTTTTCGTCAGGCTTGATGGCTGTGACCGAACCGGTCAGGTCGTTCTTCTTTGCCTGACCATAACCGATGACAACGACTTCGTTCAGGGCGTTGTCGTCGTCTTTCATGATGATGGCCATGTTGTTTGTCGCTTTCATGGTCTGGGCGGCCATGCCCAGATAGGTGAACGTCAGTTCCGTGCCGGGTGCGGCATTGATGGAGAAGTTACCGTCAATGTCGGTAATGCCGAGGGCCTTACCGTTGGCTGTGATGGTAGCGCCCATGACAGGCTCACCGGAAGCATCTTTTACGTGTCCCTTGATGGCATTTGACTGCGCAAAGGAACTTGCAGCAAGGAGAAGACTTCCTGCGAGGGTCAGTGTCCTTAGGGGCAATTTGAATTTTACCTGCTTCATCGTTGTTTTGGTTTTAAGTTAATAATTATTGTTTTCTTTTGTTATTGTCGTTATTGTTGCGGCTATTTTTTCGGCTTGTTTTAGGCCATTGGGTATAATGTATATTATTAAGGTAAGACATGCCTATCGCGCCTGTATTTTTAGATTTTTCTAACCGCAAATGTAGTTTGTTTTACCATTCTGTGAGCTTTTATTGGTTAAAATCCGTTATTTTTATAGTGCAAACGATTGCACTGTTTGACGCCGAAGCGGGCATTTCTTCAATGCAAAGATTCTTTAATGTTTTCACGTTTAATCGGCAATTTACAGATCGGGCCGTGTGAGAAGTTTGTCTGAAGTTCCATATACTTTTATAGCTAAAAGTCCGTTATTTTAATAGTGCAAACGTTTGCGCTATAAAAAGCATGATATAAACCAGCGAAAAGTGGCATGTTATTATAATATTTAATAATTTTGCCACCGTAGTCAATACCTTTGTCTATGAGCAAGATAATGCCTAAAACAATGAAAGATATCGCCCGCGACCTCGGCGTATCAATATCCACGGTGAGCAGAGCGTTAAAGGATAGTCCGTCAATCAGTTCTGTACAGAAGGAGCGCATACAGCAGTATGCGCGTGAGTACAACTTCTGTCCTAATATGATAGGTGAAGCGTTACGGTATAGCCGGGTGAAGCCGATGAAGGTGATTGGAGTGATTCTGCCCGAAATGGTCCATTATTTCTTCATGTCCGTTCTTTCCGGCATTGAGGAGGAGGCCCGTTCGCGCGGCTACAGCGTGATGGTGGCGCAGAGCAACGAGCGTTATGACAGGGAAGTGGACATCTGCAACGACTTCTACAAGAACAAAGTGTGCGGAATCATCGTCTCTCAGGCCAAGGACACCAAGCAGTATGACCATTTTCAGAATCTGATGTCGAATGGCATACCGCTGGTTTTCTATGACCGTATATGCACGGGGATAAACTGTTCGCGGGTAGTTGTCGATGACTACATGGGAGCCTATACGGCCGTCTCCCACCTGATAGAGTCCGGTTGCAGACGCATCGCGTTCTACGGTTCGCCTATGAACATGGAAATTTCGAAGAACAGATATAACGGCTATCATGACGCACTCGTCAAGTATGGGCTGAAGGAAAACCCCGACTGGGTGAGACAGTGTGACAACCGCGCTGAAGCAGAGGCCGTTACCCCCCCCATTTTGTTAAAAAAACCTTATCCGGACGCGTTCTTCGCCATCAACGACGATACGGCAATCGGCATACTCTATACGGCGAAGCACATGGGATTCCGGGTGCCGGACGACATCAGCATCTGCGGCTTTACCAACGGTGACCGTTCAAAGGCCTGCGACCCGTTACTCACAACCGTAGACCAGCGGGGCACGCAGGTAGGGAAGAAGGCGGCCGAGATACTGATAGGACTGGTGGAAGGCTCCCACCCGATGGGCAAAACGGTTCATGGCATGGTAAGGACAAGTCTGGTGATAAGAGGCACGACGAAATGACGGCCGGACCGCTCTGCCGGAGATTGAAACCTGATACCTGATGGATATATGATGACTTGAAGAAACCTAAAACAAACAAAGAATATATAATTGATGATGAGACAAAAACCTGATCTTTCATTCTGGAAACTATGGAATCTGAGCTTTGGCTTCTTTGGGGTACAGATAGCCTACGCTCTTCAGAGCGCGAACATTTCGCGTATCTTCGCGACCTTGGGGGCTGACCCTCACGACTTGAGTTACTTCTGGATTCTGCCTCCGCTGATGGGAATCCTCGTTCAGCCCATCGTCGGCACGCTGAGCGACAGGACATGGTGTCGCTACGGCCGACGCATACCTTATTTATTTGCAGGTGCGGTGCTGGCTGTATTGGTGATGTGTCTTTTGCCGAATGCCGGTTCACTTGGACTGGCCGTCGGCGGGGCAATGCTTTTCGGGCTTATTGCTCTGATGTTTCTTGACACGAGCATCAACATGGCCATGCAGCCGTTCAAGATGCTGGTAGGTGACATGGTGAACGAAAAGCAAAAAGCAAAAGCCTACGCAATACAGAGTTTTCTTTGCAATGCCGGTTCCGTGGTCGGCTATATCTTTCCGTTCCTTTTCACTTTCCTTGGTATCAGGAACGTGGCGGACAAGGGCGTTGTGCCCGACTCGGTGATATGGTCGTTCTATATCGGTGCGGCCATCCTCATCCTGTGTGTCATCTACACGGCGGTGAACGTGAAGGAATGGGATCCGAAGGAATATGCCGTTTATAATGGACAGAGTGAGGATGTGAAGTGTGATGCGGCGGAAGACCGGGGCGACTGGCTCACCCTTCTCCGCAAGGCACCCTCGACATTTTGGATGGTCGGCGTGGTCCAGTTCTTCTGCTGGGCAGCGTTTCTTTATCTCTGGAACTATTCAACGGGCGCCATCGCCGAGACCGTATGGAACACGACAGACCCCAGTTCAGAACCGTTTCAGGAGGCCGGCAACTGGGTAGGCATCCTCTTTGCCGTACAGGCGATAGGCAGTGTGGCATGGGCTGTGGTGCTGCCGATGTTCCGGAACGCAAAGACTGCCTATGCCGTCAGCCTTGTCATCGGCGGCGCGGGCTTTGTCATGATACCGTTCCTTCATGACCAGTATCTGCAGATCATCCCGTTTCTCTTGATAGGTGCCGGATGGGCGGCCATGTTGGCCATGCCGTTCACCTTTGTCACCAACGCCCTCCAAGGCTATGGACACATGGGAGCCTATCTGGGACTGTTCAACGGAACCATCTGCATACCCCAGATCGTGGCAGCCGTATGTGGCGGCAGAATCCTCACCGTCGTCGGTTCTCACCAGAGCAACATGATGATCGTGGCTGGCATCCTGATGGTATGCGGTTCGCTGGCGGTGACCTGCATAAGGAAGAGATAGCCGTGGCTGATGCTTCCGATGATTTATGCGAAATTGATAAATAACATATGTGAACCGACCGGAATGACGCCGGTCGCTGACTAAAAACGTGGAAAGGATATGAAAATTCAATTTAACATTGACTATAAGACGGTTTTCGGTGAGAGCCTCGTCTTAAATATTTGGGAAGGTGGCAGCCTGATGACGTATCAGATGCTGACAAATGACGGAACGCGATGGAGTCACGTCGTGGCGGTGAAAGTTCCACAGAAGTCCTATTCCTATTATTATAGCGTCATGCGTGACGGGAATGTCTGCAAGTGCGAATGGACCCTCCTCACGCATCGGCTGGACATATCCGCCGGCCGCGCAGAGACATATACGGTTTATGACAGGTGGCAGTCGATGCCCGAGGATGCCTATCTCTATAGTAGCGCCTTTACCGACTGCATCAACCATCAGCAGTCTGTGGCGGTGCCGTCCTCGCGGTTTACTCGGACCGTGCGTCTTCAGGTGAGGGCGCCGCAGCTGAGAGACAGTGAGCGGCTGATGCTATTGGGTGCCGGCAAGGTGCTTGGAAACTGGAGCGTGGCTGATGCCGTCAGGATGACACAGCACGTCTACAACGAATGGACGGTGGACATCGATGCCGGCGCGCTGGACGCCGGCCGCATGGAATTCAAGTTTGTGGCTGTCGGCGGAAAGGTGGCCGGAGGTGCTCATTGGGAGACGGGCGTGAACCGCACGGTCCGTCTGCCGCAGATGAAGGACGGCGATGTGGTCGTCTACAGTCTGGACCAGGCCTTCTTCGGACATTGTGACCGTAAGCTGGCCGGAACGCTGGTGCCGGTGTTCTCGCTGAGGAGCAGCCGGAGTGCTGGTGTCGGTGACTTCGGTGACCTGAAAATGATGATTGACTATGTGGAGAAGACGGGACAGAAGGTTCTCCAGCTCTTGCCTGTCAACGACACCACCATCACCAACACGTGGACCGATTCGTATCCGTACAGCTGTATCAGCATCTTCGCTTTACATCCGCAGTATGCCGATCTGCGCGCACTGCCGGAGTTGAAGGATGCCGTCGAACGTGCCGAGGCGGAGAAGACGATGGCCGAACTGAACGCGCTGCCGCAGATAGACTATGAGCGTGTCAACGGCTTCAAGGTGAACTATATGCACAAGGTTTTTGAACAGGAAGGTGAAAAGATTATAAAGAGTGCCGGCTTCAAGGCATTTTTTCAGGAAACAAAACAGTGGCTCGTGCCATACGGTCAGTATTGTAAGTTGAGAGATTCGTATGGCACGGCCGATTTTTCACGCTGGCCCGACCACAACACGTGGAATGAGGACGACCGGAAGGAACTCAGCAATCCACGGTGTAAGGCATACAGGGAGGTGGCGTTCTACTACTTCATGCAGTATGTGCTCAACACGCAGATGAAGGAAGCCCACGACTATGCCCGTCAGAAGGGAGTAGTCCTGAAGGGCGACATACCCATCGGTGTCAACCGCTACGGCTGCGACGTGTGGATGGAGCCGAAATACTTCAATCTCAACGGACAGGCCGGCGCGCCGCCGGACGATTTCTCAGCAAACGGACAGAACTGGGGCTTCCCCACCTACAACTGGGACGAGATGCTGAAAGACGGATGTGCCTGGTGGGTGCGCCGCTTCCAGAACATGTCGAAGTTCTTTGATGCCTACCGCATTGACCACGTGCTGGGCTTTTTCCGCATCTGGGAGATTCCGGTTGACGCCGTCCACGGACTGCTGGGGCAGTTCTCGCCGGCGTTGGGCATGACCCGCGAGGAGATTGCGGCGTATGGACTGAACTTCCAGGAGGAGCGCTTCACACGCCCGTTCATCACCGACTGGGTGCTTGACCGTGTGTTCCATGAGCGTGCGGCGGAAGTGCGGGAGAAGTATCTTGACCGTCTGGACGACGAGCGTTACGCTATGAAGCCGGAGGTGGATACGCAAAGGAAGGTTGAGGCACTCTTTGCCGATGTCACCGAAGAGAAGGAACTGTGGTTCAGAGACGGACTCTATGCCCTTATCAGCGACGTGCTCTTCGTGCGCGACCGTCAGAATGCGAACCTGTTCCATCCGCGTATCTCGGCGCAGCTTGACTTTATCTACGAGTCGCTTTACGACAACGACAAGTATTCGTTCAACAGACTGTATAACGACTATTTCTACCGCCGCAACAATCAGTTCTGGTATCGGGAGGCAATGAAGAAGATGCCGAAGCTGGTAGAGGCCACCCGCATGCTGGTATGTGCTGAAGACTTGGGTATGGTGCCCGACTGCGTGCCGTGGGTGATGGGCGAGTTGAAGATATTGAGCCTTGAGCTTCAGAGCATGCCTAAGAATCCGCATGTGAGGTTCGGACATCTGAGTGCCAATCCCTACCGTTCCGTGTGCACCATCTCCAGCCACGACATGCCCACGCTGCGACAGTGGTGGGACGAGGACCGTGAGCGCACGCAGGACTACTACAACAGCATGCTCCACCGTCAGGGTGCGGCACCCCATCCGCTGCCCGACTGGCTGGCAAAGGACATCATCTACCGTCATCTCACCTCGCCGTCGATGCTCTGCATTCTGAGCATACAGGACTGGCTGGCCATCAGCGGCAGTCTCCGCCTGGCCGATGCCAACGCCGAGCGCATCAACATCCCGGCCAATCCCCGCCACTACTGGCGTTACAGGATGCACCTCAATATCGAGGATCTGATGGCCGACAACGGCTTCATGTCAGAGATGAAGGACTTGATTTCGCAGTCAGGGAGAAAGTGAAGTGGAACCAAAAACAATTATAGTGTATGTCAATGAAAAAGAAATCAGCAGTGATGACGCTTGCGCTGCTGCCCATGATGGCAATGGCGCAGAGCGTGACATCTCCCAACGGTAATGTCGAGGTCAGGTTTTCCTTGACAGGTAACGGTCGCCCCACATACGAAATGAGCTACAAAGGCAAGACGGTATGCAAGCCGTCGCATCTCGGTCTGGAGCTGGCCAAAGACAAGCATGCGTCGAAAGGGATGGACGAGACCGACCTGATGGACGGATTCAGGGAGACCGGCTCAAAGACGTCGTCGTTCGACGAGACGTGGAAACCGGTATGGGGCGAAACGGCCACTATCCGCAACAATTACAATGAACTGGAGGTGAACCTCAACCAGCCTTCCACCAAGCGCGACATCACCATCCGTTTCCGTGTCTATGACTACGGTATGGGCTTGCGTTATGAGTTTCCCCAGCAGAACGAACTCAACTATTTCATCATAAAGGAGGAACACACTCAGTTTGTCATGGCCGGCGACCATACGGCATACTGGATTCCCGGTGACTATGACACTCAGGAATATGAGTATCAGATCACTCCGATGACGGGAATACGCGAGGTCATCAGCAAGAACCGCGATGCTTACAAGAGCAACTCTTCCACGACCGTGTTCTCTGACACGGGTGTGCAGACTTCCTTGCAGCTGAAGACCTCCGACGGTCTCTACATCAATATACATGAGGCCGCCTGTCTGGACTATCCGACGATGCACCTCAACCTCGATGAGAAGACGCTGACATTCGAGTCGTGGCTGACGCCGGATGCCGTGGGCCTGAAAGGTTTCATACAGACGCCGTTCAACACCCCGTGGCGTACAGTCATGGTCAGTGACGATGCCCGTGACATGCTGTCCTGCAAGTTGACGCTGAATCTCAACGAGCCTTGCAAGATTGAGGACACGTCGTGGATTCATCCTACCAAATACTGCGGTGTGTGGTGGAACATGATCGTTGGAACCAAGAGCTGGGCCTATACCAATGATTATCCATCCGTGCGTCTGGGCGTCACCGACTATAGCAAGTGTAAGCCCAACGGAACTCATGGCGCAACCAATGAGGAGGTGAAGCGCTATATCGATTTCGCCGCCAAGAACGGTCTGCAGGAGGTGCTGGTGGAAGGCTGGAACGAAGGTTGGGAAGACTGGTTCGGCCATCAGAAGCTCGATGTCTTCGATTTCGTCACGCCTTATCCCGATTTCGACATCAAGATGCTCAACGACTATGCCCACTCAAAGGGTGTGAAGCTGATGATGCACCATGAGACCTCCTCCGCCATCACGAACTATGAGCGTCATCTGGAGGATGCCTTCAATCTGATGAACAAGTATGGCTACGACGCCGTGAAGACGGGTTATGTGGGTGACATCATCCCGCGTGGTGAATATCATTACAGCCAGCTCAGCAACAACCACTATCAGCGTGTCATCGAGACGGCGGCAAAACACCGTATCATGGTCAACGCACATGAGGCGACACGTCCCACCGGCATCTGCCGCACATGGCCGAACCTCGTGGGCAACGAGAGTGCCCGCGGCACGGAGTATGAGGCGTTCGGCGGCAGTGTTCCCTATCACACGGTCATGTTGCCGTTCACCCGTCTGCAGGGCGGTCCGATGGACTATACGCCGGGCATCTTTGAGACAAGGCTCTCTACGTGGAGCAATAACACAAGCTACGTCCACACGACGCTTTGCGGTCAGCTGGCGCTTTATCTCGTCATGTACAGTCCGCTTCAGATGGCGGCCGACCTGCCGGAGCATTATGAGAAGTACGACGATGCCTTCCAGTTCATACGCGACGTGGCTTGCGACTGGGACGACTCGAAGTATATCGAGGCAGAGCCGGCCAAGTATATCACCGTGGCCCGCAAGGCAAAAGGAACCGACGACTGGTTTGTCGGTGGCAAGACTGGCGAGGAGGAGCATCTGGCCGTTGTCAAGCTCGATTTCCTCGACAAGGGCAGGAAGTATGAGTGTGCCATCTATCAGGATGCGGCCGATGCCGACTACGAGAAGAATCCCAAGGCCTACAGAATTGTCCGCAAGACAGTGAAGAAGGGCGACACTCTGAAGATAAAGGAGGCCCGCGGTGGCGGTTTTGCCGTATCACTGAAGGCAATGTGACGAAAAATACAGCACGGTCCATTCTGCCAATAGAGCAGCGGATGTCGCAATGTCGCGTTACAAGGGTCACATAACGGTGTTACGCGGCCCGCGTAATCAAGATACGGTTAGATGAAAGGAGCCGTGTGAATATGAAGAACGAAGCTGAATCAAAAATCCATATAACTAAAATGAATTGCAAAAACAGAATGGTAGCCGCCGCATTCGCAGCGGCTATCCTGCCTCAAACCGTCATGTCACAGCAGACATTCAACGAGATGAGCTATTCCGTGGACGAAACCGTGTTTCGGCTTAATGCTCCTACGGCACAGAAGCAGAAGGTACAGGTGCGCATCTACGACGAAGGACAGGGCGGGAAGGCTGTCAGGACAGTCCGGATGAAGGCCGTGGGCGATGACCGTTGGGAGGCAACGGTGAAAGGAAATCTGGACGGTAAGTTCTATACCTTCAACATCGGCAGGGGAGAATGTCCCGGCGTCTTTGCCAAGGCGGTGGGCGTCAACGGCCAGCGTGGTGCCATCATTGACATGAAGCAGACCGACCCTGAGGGCTGGGAGAACGACAGACGTCCGGAGGTGAAGAGTCCGGCCGACCTCGTGATTTACGAAATGCACTGGCGCGATTTCTCCATCGACGCCTCTTCCGGCTTGCAGCATAAGGGAAAGTTCCTGTCCTTGACCGAGCCTAAGGCCATAGACCATTTGAAGACGTTGGGTGTCAACGCCATCCACATCCTGCCGTCCTTTGACTATGCGTCGGTTGACGAGAGCCGCTTGAACGTGCCGCAGTATAACTGGGGCTACGACCCGAAGAACTACAACGTGCCGGAGGGCAGCTATTCCACCGACCCATTTGCTCCCGCCGTGCGCATCAGGGAGTTCAAGCAGATGGTGCAGGCTTTGCATAAGGCTGGCATAAGGGTGATTCTCGACGTTGTCTACAACCATACTTTTGACATAAAGAACAGCAATTTCCAGCTCACATATCCCGATGTCTACTACCGGAAGACAGCCGACGGCAAGTATAGCGACGGTTCCGCATGCGGCAACGAGACCGCTTCGGAGCACCCGCTGATGCGCCGGTTCATGCTGGAGAGCGTGAAGTATTGGATTGACGAATACCATATCGACGGTTTCCGCTTCGACCTGATGGGTATTCACGACATCGAGACGATGCAGCAGATACGTGCCGAAGTCAACCTCATAGACCCTACCATATATATATATGGTGAGGGATGGAGTGCCGGAACGTGCGCATATCCGCAGGAGAAGCTGGCCATGAAGGCCCAGACATACCGTCTGGACGGCATCGGTGCATTCAGTGATGACATGCGTGACGCTCTGCGCGGACCGTTCAACGACGACACGAAGGGTGCGTTTCTGGCCGGTATCGCTGGTGAGGAGGAGAGCTTGAAGTTCGGCATCGTGGGCGGCATATCCCATCCGCAGGTGGACATGACGAAGGTCAACTACGACAAGAAGCCTTGGACGGCCCAGCCGACACAACAGATAAGCTACGTGAGCTGTCATGACGACATGTGTCTTGTCGATCGCCTGAAAGCCAGCGTGCCCGGTTTGCAGGACACCTCGAAGCCCGAATATCTGCGTATGGCGGAGCTGATACGGCTCGACCTGCTGGCTCAGACGGCTGTGTTCACGTCGCAGGGTGTTCCTTTCATCCTCAGTGGCGAGGAGATGCTCCGCGACAAGCAGGGTGTGCACAACAGCTACAATTCTCCCGACAGCATCAATCACCTCGACTGGAACAACCTGAAACGCTATCCGCAGGTGTTCGACTACTATAGCCGTCTCATCCGGTTGCGCAAGAACCATCCGGCTTTCCGTCTGGCCGATGCCGACAAGGTGTGCCGTCATCTGGAGTTCCTGCAGACGGAGGATTGTCTCGTGGCTTTCCAGCTGAAGGACTTGGAGGGCATAGACCCCTGCAAGCGCATCATTGTCGTGCTGAATGGCAACAAAGCCGTCAGAGCGGTCACTATTCCCGACGGCCGCTATACCATTGTCTGCAGCAATGCCGTCATCAATGAGGATGGCATGGGCATGGTGGAAGGCAACCGCGTGCAGGTGGATGCTCAGTCGGCGTTAATTCTTTTTGAGAAATGAGTTTTATATGGAGGTGTTGCGGAAGCGAACTGTAGGGACAAATTCTTGTATCTGTCCGCCTATAATGTATTGATAATCAATGGATGTTTGGCGGACAGATACAAGAATTTGTCCCTACAGTTCGCTTCTGCAACACTTTCTTTAGTAGTAACAATAAACAACCAATAATGAGAAAACTAATAGTAACCCTAACATTGCTTCTCGGTGTTATGAACATGAATGGAAGTATTAAGATTGACCGTATAGAACCTACAGACTGGTATGTAGGCATGAAAGACGCCACGTTGCAGCTGATGGTCTATGGCAAGGACGTCCGGGACATGGATGTCGACGTACAGTATCCGGGTGTCCGTGTCGACTCAATCGTGCGTCTGGAGTCACCCAATTACCTGCTTGTCTATCTCAATCTGCAGGGAGCACAGGCCGGCGAGATGACCCTGAACTTCAAGCAGGGCAAGAAGACAAAGAAGGTGGCATATACCTTGAAGAACCGCGAGATGGACGGCGAGAAACGCATCGGATTCAGCAATGCCGACGTGCTCTACATGCTGATGCCCGACCGCTTTGCCAACGGCCGGACAGACAATGACGCCTTCAAGACCATGCGTGACAAAGTATGTGACCGTCAGGCACCGAGTCTGCGTCATGGTGGCGACCTTGAAGGCATACGCCAGCATCTCGACTATTTCACTGAGCTGGGCGTGACGGCCCTGTGGTTCACGCCGGTGTTGGAGAACGACTCTCCCAACGATGGCAAGAACAGCACTTATCACGGTTATGCCACGACTGACTACTACCGTGTTGACCCGCGTTTCGGCACCAACGAGGAGTATCGAGCACTCATCGCCGAAGCCCATGCCAAGGGCCTGAAGGTCGTGATGGACATGATCTTCAACCATTGCGGTTTTGACCATCCGTGGATTGCCGACATGCCGTCGAAGGACTGGTTCAACACTCCGGAGTGGCTCTTACCCGAGAATCAGGGCGCAGAGCAGCAGAAGACGATAGGCACTATGGACGGAGCTGCAAAGGTGAATGACATGTATCTGCAGACCAGCTATAAACTGACGCCGGTGCTCGACCCATACGCCAGCAAGGTGGACCTCCGCGAGACAGTCGACGGCTGGTTCGTTCCGACCATGCCCGACCTGAACCAGCGCAACCCGCACGTCATCCGGTATCTCATCCAGAACAGCGAATGGTGGATAGAGAGTGCGGGCATCGACGGCATACGTATGGATACCTATCCTTATGCCGACCGTGACGCGATGGCTCTGTGGATGAAGACCCTCGACATGGAGTATCCCAACTTCAATACGGTGGGTGAGACATGGGTCACCGAACCGGCTTATACCGCCGCATGGCAGAAGGACTCCCGCCTGTCGGAGAAGAACAGCTACCTGAAGACAGTGATGGACTTCGCCTTCTTCGACCGTATCAATCAGGCAAAGAACGAGGTGACCGACGGCTGGTGGAACGGAATGAACCGCATCTACAACGTGCTTTGCTACGATTATCTCTATCCCAATCCCAAGAGCGTGATGGCTTTTGTGGAGAACCATGACACCGACCGCTTCCTCGGAACGGGCAAGGACACCGTGGCTCTGAAGCAGGCGCTGGCACTCCTGCTCACCATCAACCGTACGCCGCAACTCTATTACGGCACGGAGGTGCTGATGAACGGAACGAAGGCGGCGACAGACGGTGATGTGCGTAAGGACTTCCCCGGCGGTTGGGCCGGCGACAGCCGCAACTGTTTCACCGCAGAAGGCAGGACGCAGGCGGAGAACAACATGTTCAACTGGCTGAGCAAGCTGTTGCACTGGCGTCAGGGCAATAAGGTGATAACCGAAGGCAGTCAGGTGCAGTTCACTCCTCATAAGGGCGTTTATGTCATTGCCCGCCAGTATCAGGGCAGGAGCGTGATGACCGTCATCAACGGAACTAAAGAGCCGGCGCAACTGGAAGTCGTCCGCTATGCGGAAATCATAGACGGCAAGGAGAAAGCCGTGGATGTCATCAGCGGCCGAACCGTCATGCTTGACAAGAATGTGAAGCTGCGTCCGCGTCAGACGCTCATACTTGAGATTAAGTAAGAGGCAAGAAGTCCTTAATCAAGTAATAGACAAGAAGAGAAAGAGAGAGAAGAGGTTTGATTACCGCGCAAGCCCAAGGCCTTTATGTCGGTAATCAAACCTCTTCTCTCTCTTTCTCTTCTTGTCTATTACTTGATTAAGGACTTCTTACTTAAACAAGTTGCGGCAGGAATGAGGATATGATCAGCACGATGATGCCCACGATGAGCACGGCGATGGTCTTCTGCGAACAGCCCTTCCACTCTTTGAGAATGATGCCCCAAACGTTGGAGAACACCACGTTGAGCGCCATGAGGATGCAGAACGCGAGTGTCATCAGTGTCGGTGACTCGGTGAGGAAGCCCTTGCCGAGCGACAGACCGAAGAACTGGCTGTACCACAGTGCACCGGCCAAGGCGCAGAACACCACGTTGTTCAGCCAGACATTGCCCTTCTTGTAGTCACCCCACGTGCCGTTCTTGCTGTTCTGATAGAAGCAGTAGATAGCGTTGGTGACAAATCCGCCCAGCGTGACGAGGAGCGTTGCGGGCAGCGTCTTGTACATATCGGGCGTCAAGTCGCCGAAGTTGATTTCCTTTCCGAACTCCAGACCGACATTGAAGCAGCCGCTCATGAAGCCGGCGAGCAGGGCGATGGCCAGACCTTTCGGGAAGTTGAAGTCCTTGACGGCGGCTTTCTTCTCTTCCTCAGACAGCGAAGCGGCCTTCATAGAGCCGGCCACGCCGATGATGGCGATGCCTGCGAGTGTCACGACAACGCCGAGAATGACGGCAAATGTCAGCGACTCAAGGGCGTTGAGCTCGGGGAAGAAGATATTGAGCAGCACGGGGCCCATGATGGTTCCCAATCCGGCGCATGTTCCGAGGGCAATCGACTGGCCCAAGGCAACGCCGAGATAGCGCATCGACAGACCGAAAGTGAGGCCGCCGACACCCCAGAGGACACCGAAGAGGATGGTCATCCAGAGGTTGAACGAGTTTGTCATTGAGAACAGTTCACACAGGCTGTGACCTTCCGGTACGGCCAGCATAGCGCCGAGCAGCGGCAGAATGAGCCATGCGAAGACACCCTGAACGATCCAGTAGCTTTCCCACGACCAATCCTTGATCTTGTTGATTGGCACGTAGCAGCTTGACTGACAGAAGGCGCCGATGGCGATGATGATAAGTCCGATGATTATTTCCATATTCTATAAAAGTGAAGAGTGAAGAATGAAGAGTGAAGAATTTGCTGCCGCACAGACCACTGTCCATAAACGCAGCAGCGGCAGCAAATCCGTCACTCTTTACTCTTCACTCTTGATTAATGATTATTATGCTCTCTTTGAAGTTACGTCAGCCTCATATTTCTCAACGGCGCCGATGAACTCTTCGCCTACGGGCACGTTGTTGCGTACGCAGAACTCGTCGTAAACAGCGTTCCAAGGCAGGTTCTTGCACTCCTCGAGCAGTGCCAGACGCTGGAACTTCTTGTCGTCCAGCTCATACTGACGCAGTGTTGCCAGCGGTTCGAGCAGGGCGCGGAGCATGCACTTCTGAGCAGCGCGGCTACCGATGACGTAGGCACCGATGCGGTTGAGCGTTCCGTCGAAGTAGTCGAGACCGTAGTGAACACGGTCGAGAGCGCCGGCGCGAACGATTTCGCTGAACAGATCCTGTGTCGGGTCGTCCATGATGGTAACGTGGTCTGAGTCCCAGCGAACCGGGCGAGAAACGTGGAGCATCAGCTCGGGCACGAAGAGCAGCATGGCCGAAACCTTGTCGGCAACGCTCTCTGTCGGGTGGAAGTGACCGGTGTCGAGAGTGATCATCATGTTGTTCTTGGCGGCGTAAGAGGTGTAGAAGTCGTTTGAACCAACGGTGTAGCTCTCCAGACCGATACCGAACACCTTAGACTCGACGCAGTCCTTCATGTTGTCATACTTCTGAGCGAAGATCTGATCGAGAGAATCCTTCAGCAGTTCGCGGTACATCAGACGGTTGACGGTGAGGTCCTTGCTTCCGTCATGCACCCATGTGTTCATGATACAGGGGTCGCCCTGAGCCTTACCGATGGCCTCAGAGATGGCGCGGCAGCGCTTTGAGTGCTCGATCCAGAAGTCGCGGATGCCCTTGTCGGGGTTAGCGAGGCTGAGATCGCCGCTCTTCGGGTGAGAGAACGAGGTAGAGTTGAAGTCGAGCAGAGTGTTGTTTGCCTTACCCCAGTCGATCCAGCTCTGGAAGTGTGTGACGTCGCACTGGTCGCGGTCAACATATTTGCCGCCGAAGTCACCGTAGATCTCGTGGAGGTTCAGACGGTGAGTACCGGGGATGAGTGACTTTGCGTAGAGAATGTCAGCGCGCAACTCGTCGATGTTGCGGGCCTTGCCGGGATAGTTGCCGTTGACCTGAATACCTCCGGTCAGTGAGCCGCCCTGGTTCTCGAAACCTGCCACGTCGTCAGCCTGCCAGCAGTGCATGCTGAGGTGGAAGTTCTGCATCTGTTCCAATACCTTTTCTGTGTCAACTCCGATGGCAGCGTAGCGCTCTTTGGCTACTTCGTATGCCTTTTTTACCAATTCTTCTTTCATTTTGTTTTTTAGGTTTTTATTGTTAGTTTGTTGATTAATTATCAGCCTCACCCCCAACCCCTCCCCAAAAGGGAGGGGAGAGTGGTATGCTTTCGTGGAAAGAATGGGAATCACTTTGAGCTGCGGTAGCAAATTACTCGCTACGCTCTCATCAACACGTTTTCACTCTTCATTCTTCCCTTTAAGTCCCCCTTGGGGATGCAAGGGGGCTTTCATTCTTTACTTCTTTTTCTCCACGATTTCGAGGAAGCGCTCGTAGGCCTTGTCCCATGTCTCGGTGTCTTTGGGTGTAAACCGTTTCAGTTCGAGACTGGCGGCGATGATGCGGCGCATCTCCCAGATGTCGCTGACGTCGCCGGATGCTTTAGCCTGAAGCATGATGTTTCCGATGGCCGTTCCTTCCTGCGGTCCGGCGAGCACTTCGACACCGAGAGCGTCGGCCGTGAACTGGTTGAGGTAGTTGTTGAGCGAGCCGCCTCCGATGATGTGTAGCACGTCGAGCGGGAATGAGGCCATCTCCTTCAGATAGCCGAACACCTGACGGTAGCGCAGGGCAAGCGAGTCGAAGATGCAGCGGCATATCTCGGCATATCCTTCAGGCACGTGCTGGCCGGTCTCGCGGCAGTATGTCTGTATGGCGTCGACCATCGACGACGGGTTGGCGAACATCGTGTCGTCCGGATTGATGATGCTCCGGAAGGCGGGCTGCTTCATGGCTTCGGCCTGCAGTTCGGCGTGAGACTTCGGCGCGTCGGTCCACTCCTTGCGGCAACGCTCGTAGAGCCACATGCCGCAAATGTTCTTCAGGAAGCGTGTCGTGCCTTCGATGCCGCCCTCGTTGGTGAAGTTGCGTTCGTAGCTGAGGTCGTTGATGATGGCGTCCTTGGTCTCGATGCCCATCAGACTCCACGTGCCGCTGCTCAGGTAGGCGAACTTCTCGTCCTTGGCCGGAACGGCTGCGACGGCGCTGCCCGTGTCGTGGCCGGCAACGGCGATGACGGGCACGGCGCCCAGTCCGGTCATCTTCTGGACCTCTTCCGTCAGCGTGCCGATTTCTACGGCCGGATTGACCATCTGGCCGAAGTTGTCGCGGCTCAGGCCGACGCTCTCCAAGAGACGTTCGTCAAGCTGCTTGGTCTTCGGATCGAGCATCTGGCTGGTCGAGGCGATTGTATATTCGCAGACCATCTTGCCCGTGAGCATGTAGCTCAGTGCGTCGGGCACGAAGAGTATCTTCTCCGCGTTCTCCAGGGCTGTGTTGCCGGCGCGGCGCATGGCGTAGAGCTGGAAGAGCGAATTGAAGTTCATGAACTGGATACCGGTGGTGTCGTAGACGGTCTTTTTGTCGACGGCCTTGTCAAAATACTCCTCCATCATGCCGAACGTGTGGGGGTCGCGGTAGGCCAGCGGATTGCGCAGCAGCGCACCGTCCTTGCCGACGCAGACGAAGTCGACGCCCCATGTGTCGATACCGATCGAGCAGATGGGGAGCTGACGCTGAGCGGCGAGTTTGAGACCCTTGATGATCTCATTATATAATGCGTAGATGTCCCAGTAGAAATGTCCTCCGGTCTCGATGAGATTGTTGTCGAAACGGGTCAGTTCTTCCAGAGAGAAGCGTCCGTCACCGAGTGTGCCGATGATTGTGCGGCCGCTTGTGGCGCCGAGATCCACGGCAAAAAAGTATTTCTTGTTATTTTCCATTATGATTTGTTTTTGTTAGCAGTGTTTGTATTTAGAGATTACACTTGCAAAGATAGCATTTTATTATTAATCTGCGGCATGATTATTTGATTTTTCAGCTAAAAGTTTTGTTTCGGCCGCTCTTGCGTCCCGCCGCCCGGTCAGAGAGTGCTTCCGGTGAGGCCGTAAGGCCTCCGCGACATTCCCGTAAGGCCCTCCCGGGTGATGGGCGTGTCAAGAAAATTCTGAATTTCGGCCCTTTCGGTTTTTCAAAGTTTGTTTCGCCATTTTCCGATTTCGGCCCCGTTTTTTCGCCGAAAAATTGCCGCGGTTTTGCCGTAAGGCCCTCCCGGGATCGCAACGGGGCCCTCGTTGCATTGCAACAAGCACGCCGTTGGAAGCCAACGGCCATGCCATTGCAACCCCGGGAGGGCCTTACGGCAAAGATTTTCGGACGAAAACGAGCCTAAAAAGTTGCACACTTGAGCGTGTGTGTTGCTTAGCTTGTTGACAGTCAGTCGGTTAAAGTTGCACGCTCAAAACTCGAAAATTTGAAAATAAAAATCCCGCGGCCCTGAATTTGCGAGTTTTGCGAACACTTTGTCCGGATATTTCCGAATTTCATGGTGCGGATTTTGTTTGCAATAGACCTTTCTGATGCGTATATCGTTGATTGCCAGCGGATTGCTGCTGATGCCGAATGATGTGCCGCGATGTCTCGAACGGACCTTTCGGACGAGTGCGTAACGGATGCAGAAGACGAGACGTAAAGCGCTTGTCGTCAGCAGATTGCATGCCGATATGGATGCCTCTCTTGCCCGGTGGATAAATCTTGACAAAACGGCCGCTTTTTTTCAAGCAACAACAAAATCGTGTGTTTCCCGTCGCCTCCACATCACGCACGATTCTGCTGCCGTTGCCCTCCGTCATCCCCATATATTATATAATGTATAGTCCGGCACTCGTCGCGCCGGTTTTGATGGTTAAAACAAACGATTACGTAACATTTAGTCGTGACACGGCTTGCGCGTATTGATATTATTGTTATCTTTGCATAGTGAAAAAACAAACCTAAAAACAAATAATTAAACCAAAACAAAATGACAACATTAACTCTTGGAATTGTCATCGTTTTCGTCATCGGCTATTTCTGTATAGCCATCGAAAGCCTGACAAAAATCAACAAGGCGGCTATCGCCCTGCTGATGTTCGTGTTCTGTTGGACACTCTTCATGGTGGACCCCGGAAGCTATATTGCCGGAGCCGTCGGTGAACATGCTGCGCTGGCCGTGAGTGAAGTGATGGAGAAGCATCTCGGAAGCACAGCCACCACGCTGTTCTTCCTCATGGGAGCCATGACGATTGTCGAAGTAGTCGACCAGAACGGTGGTTTCAACTTTGTGCGTGACCTGCTCAAGACCCGGAGCAAGAAGGCTCTGCTGTGGCGCATCGCCGTCCTGACGTTCGTCCTGTCGGCCATTCTGGACAATCTGACGACGAGCATCGTCATGATCATGATTCTTCGCAAGCTCGTGTCCAGCCACAAGGACCGTCTCATATACGCCTCGCTTGTGGTCATCGCGGCCAACTCCGGAGGTGCTTTTTCGCCCATCGGCGACGTTACGACAATCATGCTCTGGAACAAGGGACTGATAACGGCGCTTGGCGTGATAAGCGAAATCTTCATCCCGTCGGTGGTCTCGATGGTCATCCCGGCCTACATACTGTCGCTTTCGCTGAAGGGCGATTTCGCGGCAACGGGCAATAATGTTGTCGCCGGCCAGGGCGCCGGAAGCCTCACTGCCTTCCAGCGCAAGGCGGTCTTCGTCCTCGGTGTGGGCGGTCTGATATTCGTGCCCATCTTCAAGTCCATCACCCATCTGCCCCCGTTCGTCGGAATACTGCTCGTGTTGGGTGTGCTCTGGACCGTGACCGAGATATTCTACCGTTCGCAGGGTGAGGAAGACAAGGGCGGCACCCAGAAGCGCATCACCAACATGCTCACCCGCATCGACATGGGAACAATCCTCTTCTTCCTCGGTATCCTCATGGCCGTGGCCTGTCTTGAGACAATCGGCGTGCTGACCATGCTGGGTGAGGGTCTCAATGTGGCCTTCGACGGCAACCACTATATGGTCACCGGCATCATCGGTGTCCTCTCGAGCATCGTCGACAATGTGCCCTTGGTGGCCGGATGTATGGGTATGTATCCCGTCGCTCCGACCGGCGACATGGCCGTCGACGGCATCTTCTGGCAGCTGTTGGCCTATTGCGCAGGTGTGGGTGGTTCGATGCTCATCATCGGTTCGGCCGCAGGCGTGGTTGTCATGGGATTGGAGAAGATCACCTTCGGATGGTATATGAAGCGCATCACGTGGATAGCTTTTGTCGGCTACCTCGCCGGCATCGGTGTCTACTGGCTGGAGAAGACATTCATCTTCTGATATTAAGGCGATATTTCTGATATTAAGGCGATAAACGAGACGTGCCGGAAACCATGTTTGAACATGATTTCCGGCACGTCTCGTTTGTTTACCAATCCTCTATGGCATGAATTCTTACATTGCGAATGAATACGTTGGATATGTCACGACAACAGAATGGTCGCTTGTTGTCTTCCACCCGCTATTTGTCTTCTGGCGGATGCTGCAGAACTTCCACAATGTAGGGTCGCGACCCGTCGCGACCGCCACGTGGTCAATTGTTTCAACACGTTCGGTTGACTTATATATACGTCAGGTTTTGTGGAGGGTTATAGTGACAAGGAGGCGGTCGCGACGGGTCGCGACCCTACTTTGTGGAGTTATGCAACATCTATATTCCGTAGAACCTACTCTTTCATTCCCCCTTGTGTGAGTCCATGATGAGGCCGTCTGTCGTCACTTCACCCTCATCTCGCTCGGCTTGCGGCCCGTCTTTATCTTGAATTTTGCGGAAAAATAGTCGGGCGAATCGAAGTTGAGGCGATATGCAATCTCCTTGATGCTGAGGTTGGTCGTGCTCAGCAGCTCCTTGGCACGCTGGAGCTTGAGGTCCTGCTGATAGGTGGCGGGCGAGAGGCCGGTGTATTCCTTGAAGAGCTTGCGGAAGTTGGAGTAGCTCACGCCCAGTTCCTCTGCAATCTGCTGGATGGTCAGGCTGCTCTCCAATGCCTCATATATGCGCAGTCGGGCGCGGCGCACCATGTCCACATGGGCATGGTCTCTGTTGAGCTCGATGTTGCGCTCGAGCGAATACATCGTGCCAATCAGATAGTTGACGATGCCGGCCAACAGTTGCTGTGCGTAAGCCTGTTCTTCGTCAGCAGTCTTCAAAGCCGTTTCGTAGAGTTGGACGATGATGTTGGAGAAGCCGATGTGATAGATGGGTTTTTCTTTGGACAGAAAACCGTAGCGCACGCGGTCGTCGATGTTCTTGCCCTTGAAACCGATCCAATAGCTCTTCCAACCGGTATCCGGATTGGGGTGATAGGAGTGCCATTCGCCCGGAAAAAGCAAGAACATGTCGCCCTCGCGGATCTCCGCTTCCTCTATCGTGGCGCTATGGAACACTCCGCTGCCTTCGGGGATATAGAGCAGCTGAAACTCGTTGAGCTCGCGGCCTTCGTCTATATTGAAGTAATAGCCGTCGGCATGACCGCGGGTGGGATAGGGCTCGCCGGGAACAATCTCTTCATATCCGACCGTGCTCACGGTGAGTCCCCACAACCGATCTCGCTCGTTGGCCAAAACGTACTTGCTATTTTGCATATTCTTCTTTATATTTTATCTTCATTTGTTTGGTTTGTCTCGTCCGCTTCCTCCGCGCTCTCGATGTCACAGGGCACCCATATCCAGAAGTGGGAACCTTTGCCCGGTTCGGAATCGACGCCGATGCGGCCTCCGTAACTGTCGGCAATGGCCTTGCAAATGCTCAATCCCAATCCCGTGCCTTGGACGAAGTCATTGAGTTTGACGAAACGGCGGAAGACGTCATCACATTTTTCCTTTGGTATGCCGCTGCCGGTGTCCTCGCAATAGATGCGGATGCCGCCGTTCTCGACGCAGTAGCCTACGCGGATGTGACCCTGATGGGTGTGCTTTATGGCGTTGGTCATGAAGTTGACGATGACCTGCTGGATGCGGTCGATGTCCAATTGTGTGCGCAGAGAGCGGTAGGGATTTTCCTTTATCAATTGCAGTCCGTTCTCGGAAACCTGCTGGACGAACGTTGCGCAGATGTCGTCGAATGATGCCGCGAAGTCGATGGCGTGCGGCTCGATGGTCAGCCCGTCGGTGTCCATCGACGAGATGATGAGTACGTCGTTGATGATATGCAGCAGCATGTTGCAGTTGTTGCGTATGATGCGGAGGAACTCCTTGCGGTCCTCCGGCGACTCGATGGTCTGTATCAGGTCGCAGAAGCCCACGATGGAGTTCAACGGCGTGCGTATCTCGTGGCTCATGTTGGCGAGGAACAGGCTCTTCTGACGCTCGGACTCGTTTGCCCGCTGCGTCTCCTGCCGCAGTTTCTCCTGCGTTTCGATGAGCTTGGTGATGTCCCTGATCAGTCCGACGGAGCCTGTGACGTTGCCGTCGCTGTCGTAACTTGGCATGCTGTTCACGGAATACCAGTGGTTTGTGTCGTCTTTATCAAACATGTTGCGTAGCGCCAGCATGACCGTTTTGGACTCCGGGTTGTCTTGGGACACGTCGAATATGTCGCGTATCCTGGCCTTGTCCTCGTCGTTTGTGGTACATTCGGCAATCCAGTCCATGCTGACGGTGACTCCCTGGTTGTGCAATCCCTTGTGGAAGGAGACCGTCTTGTCCGCAAACGACGAACGCCAGACTCTGGTCTTGCTCTCTTCCAACAGATACATCAGCTCCTCCTCGGCTCGTGTGGCTGCTTGTCTGATGGCGTGGAGAGTGTCGCCGTTCTTTTTGCGGAGCAGGTAGAGGTCGCGCTCTTCGTTGATGGGACGGATGGTGATGAGTATGTATATCAGTTCGCCATCGTCGTTGTGGATGGGCCGCAGGCATATCTCTATATATTCGGAGACGTTGCGTTCGGGGACGTCTATCTTGCTGCAGAAGTGCACATCCGTTATCTCAGACGAACCGATGGCGTCTTTTATTGATGGAAAGTCTAACCAACACTTCTTGTAGTAGAACTCATCTTTGGGTGTGTTGAAGCGTAACAGCTTTCTCATATTTCTGTTGGCGTCGATGAGGAAGCCGTTGCTGTCGTGCAGGGAGAGTCCCGAGATGGTCATTTCGAAGATGCTGCTGTATGTCATGGCGGTCTTGTCGGCCTTCTGTTCCTTTGACAAGTCGTTGTCGATGTCCGTCAACGTGCTGATGATATTTGTCGTTTTGCCGTTGTGCCGGGTCTCTCGTATCGAACTGCTATGTATAACCCGCCAGCAGGGACGGTCTTCTGTCCCGACATTAAAGCGGTAGGTGTATTCCATCGGTTTGTCGTCGTGGTAGGCGAAGAACTCATTGTAGAACTCCGCGACGCTTCTGTTGTCGTCAGGATGGACCAGTCTGTTGTATTGTTCGATTGTCATGCCTGCCTCGGGGACGTGATTACCGTAGATATTGCTGATGCGTCCGGTCTTCAGGTTGGTGCATGTCACGTTTTGGCGGCTCACTTTCAAGGCCGCCTGCATGATGTTGTTCTTCTCTATTGTGAGCTGTGTGCTTTTCTTAATTCGTTTGTTTATGATGTGATTGACTGTCACAATGACAATCGCCAGAATGATTGCGGCGATGATGATGATAAGCACCACGGGTGATGCGTCGTTGTCGTCGATTTCCGGGTTAAACCATTTTGTCTTCAACTTGCTGACCGTTCCTTGTTGTTCGAGCCGTGCAAACTGTTCGTCCAGCATCTCTATCAGGTGGCTGTCGTGGCTCACAAATCTCATTTCGCCGGCCGGAATGTCGATTTCTCCCACCTCTATGTCGGTGATATTGAGTTCTTTCAGCATCCTCTCGAGCGGCTTTTCGCCCCACACAAAGTATTCGTGTTCGTTGTCGTTGAGTTTTTGCAGCGTTGCACGCGGCGAGCGGAAGATGATCTGCCGTACGTTTATGTCTTTGCGGGCGAGTATCATTTTCGTCGCATAGTCGTACTTCTTGAGCACAAGAGTGTCGCCCGGTGTCATCTTGTTGAGGTCTGTCAGTGGCTTTGCTCCGCGCTTATAGGCAATCTTCACCTTGTATGGTGCGGTCGTTTTGCGGCTGTAGAACCTGTTCTTGTCCGGCTTGTTGCGGCTGTTGACGGGCTCAATCATGAGGTCGGCCTCGCCTGTGTTGAACATGTTTTCGGCGTTGTCTAATTTCTGGAAGATGAAGACGTGGGGTATGTCGAGTTTGTCGAGTATGGTCTTGAGCAGGCTGATGTTATATCCTTCCGGCTCTCCGCGGTCGTTGGCATATTCGTATGGCGCGTAGTTCCAGTCGGAAATGATGCGCAAGGGTTTCTCTTCTGTGTAGCGTGTGCTGCTCCTGTCTGCCATTGCGGTTGTTATGCAGAACGCTGTCAGGGCTACGATGAGAGAGACTCGGGCCGTGATATATCTTGAAAAGCGTGTTTCCATTGTGACTGTTATCTAAGTAAGGATATTCTTTTTCTTTATTGTGATAGCCTTGCATGGAATTGTTATCCACACCGTGGTGCCGTGGCCGAGTTCCGACTCCAAGTCCAGGTGTCCTCCCATTTTCTCCACGAGTCTCTTGCAGATGAGCAATTTCAGTCGTATGCAGCAGTGGTCGACGTCCTCGAATGTTTCCGCTTGCTGGAACATGGTGTCGAGTACGTCTTTGCTGATGCCTACGCCGCTGTCCTCTACGCTGACGGTCAGTTCGCCGTGGTGGTATTCATATTTGGCGCTGATGCTTCCGCTGTGTGTGAAGTGTGCCGCGTTGGCCGTGACAATCTCAATCACCTGACCCAGATGATTGGCGTCGATGTCTACGACGAGGTGCTCATAATGGTTTTCGATGATCGTGTTGACGCCTTCTTTCAGTTCGTGTGTCCATCCGCTCAGGCAGTGGGAGTCGAATATTTCGGCAAAGTCGATGTTCTCATGGGTCATCTCGATCATGTTGGAATCGATGCGTGAGATCTGCAGAATGTCGTTGATGATGTTCAGCAGGAGTGCCGAGTTCTTCTTTATCTCGTCCATGAAGATTGGTTCGTCCTCCGGCGCGTGGTCGGTTTCGAAGAGCTCTGCAAATCCCATCACGGCGTTCAGCGGTGTTCTTATCTCGTAACTCATGTTCTTGACGAATGAGTTTTTGACGGTTTCGGCGTTGCGTGCTTTCAGCATTTCGAGTTTGAGTTGGCGCTCGGTCTCCTCTATTTCGCTGATGTTGCGGCACAATCCGTAGTAGTGGTCTATCTTGCCGTCGGTGTCAAAGATGGGTATTCCTGTCAGGTGGAGGTGTTGCTTGCGCTGTTTTTCGTCTGTGAAGATGGTGCTGAGCTTTATGTCAAATTTCCCCGCGCGATATCTGTCCATGCTGTTCATCAGTCTCATCGCATCCTTGCTGCAACTCTCGTCCAACATGCGGAGACATCTGATTTGCGACAGCCGGATGGTCGGCATGTGCGGGTCGTGTGTTATCTCCAGCATCTTTGTTGCCGGATAATATCGTGTCAGCCATGAGTGGCTCACCTCGAGGTCGTAGTTGATGTTGCGCACATACTCTTTCTGTCTTTCGATGCCTTCTTTGATGAGTTGTTCGTTGCGTCTTTCTCTGTTGCTGTTTTCGGCCATTTCGGTCATGTCGCGGCCTGTTACGAAAAAGCGTATGAGCTTGTCTTTGTAGTATATGGGTTGTATGACGTATTCATAGTATTTTATGTTCTCATGTGTTATCGTGCCCAGGCCGACTCCCGGCTTTACCAAGGCTGTGGCATGGACGGTTTCCGGATGCGTCATGTCCATTCCAAGGCTGTTGACGAGCAGGTCCTTGATGTTTATCTGCTTCATCGTTGTCCTGTCGGTCTTTAGTGTCCGCATCGCATTTTGGTTCAAGTCGATCAGGTCTCCCTTGCTGTCGAACAGTCCCATGTCGATGTTTACGGCGTAGAATACGGTCTGAAATTTCAGTTGTGTGTTTCTCTGTTCGATATACTTCTGTCTTTCTTCCGTCACGTTGTGCTGTGTGACGAGTAGCATCGACACCTTGCCGTGTTTGCGCCGATGGACGGATATGATCATGTCGAAGTAGTGTTCGTTGTCCGGAGTGGACGGTTTGTGACACCGTGCCTGTATGGTCTTGGTCTGTGTGGGGTTGTCCTGCACGTATCGGAGGGCGTTGCAGATGGTGATGAAGTCGTCGTGGTTGAAGAATACGGAGAAGTTGAGTTTGGTGTATTCGTCCAATACTTCCCCTTCCGAGGTGTATGTGATAAACTTTTCGCGCTCCACGTCGTATGCCCACATCATTATTTTGCAGGAGAGGACGTATAGCGAGAGCCGTTTGGTCAGATTGTCGTTGATGCGGTTGACGCTGTTTTCCCTAAAGCGGTAGACGGCATTGTAGATGATGAGCATCAGTATGATGAAGCTGAGTCCTCCCGCGATGTACCAGGTGAATTCCGGAATACCGCTTTGCTTTACCTGTGGGTAGAACCATTTGCGTCGAATGGGTGTCAGTTCGTCGTTGACCGCCATGATTTCGTAGACACTGTCGATCATCTCCAGCAGACGTTTGTCCCGTGACATGAACCTGTATTCGCCGTTGGGGATATAGACCGGTGTTATCTCGAAATTGTCAAGATCGTATTTCCGTATGGTGTATTCCAGCGACAGTGTGTTCCAGAGTATCTCTCCGCTGTCTTTTGCAGCTACTCTGAGTATGGCGTCATTGATGTCGTCGCTCGGGATTGCGTGCTTCTCAAGTCCGCTTGTGACCATGTATCGGTGGCTGACGCTGTTCCGCTGCATGACAAATTTGTGGCCGTTGAGGTCTTTCGCTGTCTTTATCTGCGGGTGGCTGTGTTTCGGGTGGGCGATGCCGTGGGTGAAGAGTCCGACGACAGATGTTCCGTAGTCGGCAAACTGCGAATGATAGTCCGTCAGCATGCCCAGCATGAGGTTCGAGCGTCCTTCTTTCAAGTCGTTGTAGGCGTCGGCGGTGGGCTTGAGCCGTATGATGTATGGTATGTCGAGTCTTTTCAGGATGATCTTTATCAGGTCGACGTTAAATCCGTTTGGCTCTCCGTCCTTGTTGAGAAAAGTATATGGCGGGAGGTCCCAGATGTCTTCGTATATGAGCGGCTGGTTTATCGTGTATTTGTTGTCATCGCTGTCGTGCGTGTCTTGTGCCTGTGTGCCTACAAGCGGGAGTATGGTCATGATGACCGCGATGAAATATGACTTTATGTGCATTAGTAGTAATTCAGCAAATTTATGTTTTGCAAAGATAATGTAAATCAGCTGAAATACCAAATAAAAAGCCGCTTTATTTGTCACGTTTTTGTTCATTCCGGACGCGGCCGTGTTTTCGCTTGCGTCCGGAATGAATGTCGGTTGATGGTTTGTCTAATCCGTCCTGTGTTTTATAGCGGATAGCCGTCGAAGTCATAGAGCACCGTCGAGAGGTATCTCTCACCCGTGTCCGGCAGCAGGGCGACGATTCGCTTGCCCGCAAATTCCGGCCGTCGTGCCATTTCGGTCGCTGCCCATGCCGCCGCTCCGGAGGATATGCCGACGAGCAGTCCTTCGTCGGCGGCCATGCGGCGGCTCGTGCGGATGGCGTCATCGTCGGCGACGTCGATGACCTCGTCGACGACGGCCGCGTCGTAGATGTCAGGGATGAAGCCGGCCCCGATGCCCTGTATCTTGTGCGGTCCGGCCTTGCCCCCGTTGAGCACGGGCGAGGCAAGCGGTTCGACGGCCACGATCCTGACCTTCGGGTTCAGTTCCTTCAGTCGTCGGCCGACGCCCGAGACGGTTCCGCCTGTGCCCGCGGTAGCGACAAAGACGTCGATGCTGCCGTCGGTGTCGGCCCATATCTCGTCGGCCGTGGTGTCGTAGTGTGCCTGCGGGTTGGCTCGGTTTTCAAACTGCTGGAGGATGACCGAGCCGGGTGTGGCGTCGCGCAGTTCTTCCGCCAAGCGTATGGCTCCGGCCATGCCCTCGCTTCCCGGCGTGAGCCGCACTTCGGCTCCGTAGGCTTTGACGAGATTGCGGCGCTCGACGCTCATTGTCTCGGGCATGGTGAGGATGAGCCGGTAGCCCCTCACGGCTGCCACGAGAGCCAGTCCGACACCGGTGTTGCCGCTGGTCGGTTCGATGATGGTCGCTCCGGGGAGGAGACGGCCCGTGCGCTCGGCGTCCTCGATCATGGCCAGCGCGATGCGGTCTTTGGCACTGCCTCCGGGGTTGAAGTATTCCACTTTCGCCACGATGGGTGTGGCGAGTCCTTGTCGTTCCGAGTATTTGTCGAGTCTGAGCAGCGGCGTGTTGCCGATCAGCTCTGTGAGATTGTTGGCTATTCTTGTCATGACTGTCATTTTGTTTGTCGTGACCTCTTGTCTTTCCGTGCGGATGTCGATCCTGTCGGGGAGGGGAGTGTCGTGTGGTTGATATGTGTGGTCTCGCTCTGTCGGCCGGTATCGGTCGACGGTTGTAATGCAAAGATAAGGCAAAATCGTGAGAATCGTATTGGAACGGTTTGTTTTTTACGGACTTTTCATGTTTCTGAAGAATAAGTGTTAAATTCAGAATATTTCTTACAAACGCCCTTCATTTTAACACGGATTTTCCACCAAGTCCTCCCTCGGTCTTAAATATGCGAGTTTTGCGTGTGCATCTTTTTCTCTCTGAGCGACAGCGTGTTACGACGATTTTTATCGAAGTGTGCAACATTTTCGCCGATTTTTCCTTCCCGTAAGGCCCTTACGGCTCTGCAACGGGGCCGCCGTTGCATCACGACGGGGCTGCCGCTGCACGACAACAAGCATGCCGTTGCGACCCAACGGGGCCCTTACGGCAGGACGGCCGACAAAATTTTGAACGACGAAAGCGACTTTTCGGTCGGATTACAACGTTTTTATACAATTTTTCGCGCGTTGCGAAATGTTAATTTTAACAATCTTTTTCTGACAAAATTACATCCGATTGTAGGGTCGCGACCCGTCGCGACCGCCTCCTTGGTACACGACCAACCCAGTTAACCAACCGCATATATAAACTGATCGGACGGTCGAAATATATACATACGTCGGCCTGACAAGCCAAAACAATGTGGCACGGAGGCGGTCGCGACGGGTCGCGACCCTACTTTGAAGCACTGCTGTCGGCTGTCATTCGCCATGTCGCTCCAACTGTCGGATGGGCCATAAATTGTGCCGACGATAGAAAAAAAACATTAAATGTTTGTCGGTACGGAATTTAATAATTAAATTTGTAAAACGAAAAGTAACGCATGTCTACGACAGAAGACAAACAATAATACATTATAAATAAGTATATGATAGACGTAAAGGAAACATTGGCTTCGGCCGAAGAGAAAATGGAGATGGCTGTGATGTATCTTGACGAGCAGCTGTCGCGTGTGCGTGCAGGACGCGCCAACGTCGCCATCCTGGATGGTGTGAGAGTCGATTCTTACGGTTCTATGGTCCCGCTCAACCAGGTGGCCACAGTGACAACCCCCGACGCCCGTACCATTGCCATCAAGCCTTGGGACAAGAAGATGATACGCAACATCGAAAAGGCTATCATGGACAGTGACGTGGGCATCACTCCGGAAAACAACGGCGAGATGATACGCCTCGGAATACCGCAGCCCACGGAGGAGCGCCGCCGCGAACTGGCCAAGCAGTGCAACAAGCACGGCGAGGCCATCAAGGTCCAGATCCGCAACGTCCGTGCCGACGTGAAGGACAAACTGAAGAAGGCCATCAAGGACGGACTCTCCGAAGACATCGAGAAGGATGCCGAGGACGACCTGCAGAAGATACACGACAAGTTCATCAAGCAGGTGGACGACTTGCTCGCAGCAAAGAACAAGGAGATAATGACGGTTTAGTTTTTTCTTTTTAGGAGTTAAAGGAGTTATCGCGGGCAGAGTCCGCTCGACGGTGTTGCATAACTCACTTGAAATCCTTTAAATGGTGTAATCTCAGTCCCCTCCTTTGCAAGGAGGGGCAAGGGGCGGTTGGTCACCCGCCGTCATTCAAAGGGGTGATTTACAATGAGTTATTGGCCAATCACCCCTAACCCCTCCTTGGAAAGGAGGGGACTGCGATTACCCCACTTAAAGACTTCCTCAACGAGTTCTGTCACACCCTCTCAGGAATTAAGGCCAATACCGTGGCAAGCGCAGTCTTCTGACATACGTTTTTACTCCTGAGCGTCCGCAGGGAGCGATAACTCCTTTAACTCTTTTAACTCCTGAAAAATGTTCGGTTTAGTAGTAAGAAACACCGGAAGCTGGTATACAGTCAAAACGGATGACGGGCGGATGGTGGACAGCAAGATAAAGGGAAACTTCCGGCTGAAAGGCATCCGGAGTACCAATCCCGTGGCCGTCGGCGACCGCGTGGAGATTGTCGAGAACGCCGAGGGGACGGCTTTCATCACCGCCATCAGCGACCGCCGCAACTATATCATCCGCAAGTCGCCCAATCTCTCGAAACAGAGTCACATCATCGCCGCCAACGTCGACCAGGCCCTGCTCGTCGTCACGGTCAACCGGCCGCAGACCAGCACGACCTTCATCGACCGCTTTCTGGCTTCGGCCGAGGCTTATCGTGTGCCGGTAGTGTTGGTGTTCAACAAGACCGACATACTGGATGATGACGAGCGGAGATATCAGGACATGATGATTGCGCTCTATGAGAACATCGGATATGAGTGTCGTGCCGTGTCGGCGGCTACCGGTAACGGCGTCGAAGAGCTGCGCGAGATGCTCGTCGGGCGCGTTACCGTGCTCAGCGGCAACAGCGGTGTCGGCAAGTCGACGCTCATCAACAGCCTCCTTCCCGGCGCAAACCTGCGCACGGCCGAAATCAGCGACGCCCACAACACGGGCATGCACACCACCACATTCAGCGAGATGCTGCCCCTTCCCGAGGGCGGCTATATCATCGACACGCCCGGTATAAAGGGTTTCGGAACGTTCGACATCGAACCGGAAGAGCTGACGGGCTATTTCCGTGACATCTTCCACTTCTCCAAGGACTGCCGTTTCAGCAACTGCACCCACCGTCACGAGCCCGGATGTGCCGTGCTTCGCGCGCTTGAGGACCACTATATTGCCGAAAGCCGCTACCAGTCCTACCTCAGCATGCTCGACGACAAGGACGAGAACAAATACCGCGAGGCGTTCTGAGGGAGTGGGTTTTGTTCATCCGGCATTTGGAGTTATATTTCAAATAAAACCAATATATCAACCTCATTTGGAAGTCTTTACGTGGGCTAATCTCAGTCCCCTCCTTCTATGTTGCTATCCAAATAATTGGATAAGTTTTATCTTTGTTTAACCGTTAATATTCAATTACTTATAAAAATTAAC